>NZ_JMQR01000126.1:0-8378 GCF_000698025.1 Brevundimonas sp. EAKA
GACCCAAAGGTTCGATCCCGATCGACTCGTGGACCTGTACGAAGCTCTGGTCGAGCGGATGGAGCGGACCGGATCGGCCTCGGGCCTGCAGGAGGCCATCGCCGCTCATCTGCTGGATTCACCTCTGAGCGACGCGCAACGTGATCGTCTCCAGGCCGTGCTGATCCGTGACATCAGGGCCGAACGTTCGCAGTCGGACAACAGCGGCGGCGTTTTCGCATCCCTGCTGTTACGGTTCGACGCACCCCCAGCGAACCGTGAAGTCCTGCTTGCCGCGTCACGGGTCCTGGCCGCTCGGTATACGGACAGCGCACGAACGCCTGAGGTGCTGACGGCCTGGTTCGCCGACGACCGCGCAGGCGCCTTCGAGGCGCTGAGCGCAATGACCGAAGCGATGGCGCAGCCGCCGCTGAGTCTCGGCACGCTGCTGGCTCAGCGCTTTGGGGCTGAGCGCGAGGCCGCGTTCGACGCGTTCCTGGCGACCTCCAGGCCGAACCGGGAGGAGACGGCCCGTTTCCAGAGACGCTTCCTGCGCGGCGAAGCGACCAAGGCGTCGGTCGATCCCAGGATCGTCGCGGCCTACGCCAAGCTTGTCTCCGTCGAACCCGACAACGTCGCCTATGTCGCGGCTCTGTTGCTGATCCAGGCCAGGGCGGGCGATTTTTCCGCCTTCGTCGCGACCGCCGCGCCGTTCGCGACGACCCGGGCTGACGATCAGGTGCTGGGGACCCTGCTCGGTCTGGCCTATCGACTGACGGGCGATCCGGACGCTGCGGCGCGGACGGCCGAAGCCGCGAGCGTGGATCTGGACGACCCCGAGTGGATCCGCCAGCTCACAAGCCGAGCGATGGCGACGCGGGCCGGCGAGGTCGACATGCCGAGCGCGTTCGCACCGATATGGTCCGCCTACCAAAAACGGTTTCCCCAGGCGCCGGCCGTGCTGGCTCTGGCTGTGCAGGACCCGGAGTTTACGCCGGTGACGGTCGCGAGGCCCCTGGATCGCCTGGCCGCCGACGACACGCCGGGCGTCGCTCGAGGCGATATTCTCCGGGGTCTATGGCGTGCGACCGTTCCGCAAGGCCGTCAGGACGGCGACGCCAGCGACCGTCAAATGCTGATCGACGGCCTCGCGGATCCGGCGGCGGCCGGTTACGGCGCGCCTGTCGTCGCAATCGTCACGCGCGACCCTGCCGTCATCAAGGAGCTTGAAGACGAGCTTTCGAGCCTCTCCGGGGCGATGCAAGGCCGACAGATGCGGCTCTATGACCGGGTCGCCGAGGCGCAGTGGAGCCAGGGGGGCGGACAAGCGCGCCTGGACGCCCTGTCCGCCGATCTTGGCGGTCCGCCCGTCAGGCTGCACGACCTGGCCCTCTTCCTCGCCCTGGAGCATGGCGCGCCTGTCGCGCTCGATGCACAGCAGTTGGCCGGTCTGACGCGGCAGCTTCGTTTCGTCATGTCGCCGTCAGCGGGGATGAGGCTGGCCGCCGCACGCGCCTATGGGAGGGCGGGCGAAAGCGCCACCGCCGGCGCCTTGCTTCAGGCCGCCCTGCTGCAAAGCCTCTATCCGACCCGCCGCGACTATGCCGATCCCGGGGATCCGGCTCCTGACGCCGCCGCGTTCCTGACCGTTTTGGCGGCCTTCCCGGATCAGGGGGCGGCGCGACGGATACGCGGCGATCTGGCGCGCCTGGCCCAACGTCAGGCCGCCAGCCCTGCCGTGATGGCTCCTTTCGCAGCATTGGCCTCCGCCGCCGACTGACCTTGCGGACCAAGGCCCGATGTGCGGCTTCGACGCGGCGCGCGCATCGGCTAGGGTGGGGCAGGGACGCCTTGGGGCGAGGAGGATGGATTGGGCCTGAAGCTAAGAAGCCTGCACCGATCCATGTTCGCGCAACTGGCGATCATCACCATCCTGTTCGTCGGCTTCGGCGTCTATTTCTTCACCCTGCGTCCTTTGCTGTCGGTCGAGCCGACCGGCGTCGCTGATCCTCTGGAGGTCACCGCAGCCAGCGCATCCGAGGTCTTAAGCCGCTTCGCCTTCGCCGAACGCGAGCAGGCGGGAGCCGGCGGCGACCTGGACGCCGATCCGGTCTTGCGGGACATCAAGGCGCACAATCCCAAGTTCCGCTATTTTGTTCGGGTGCAAGGGCGGGAGTTCCGCTCCGGAGAGGGAACGCCCTTCTTCATCCGCCTGGCGTTCGACCGGCTGCAGAGCCAGAATCTGACGAAGGTCTATTCAGGCCTCTGCCTCACCAACACGAACAGCGATCCCGGCGGCCCAGGTCGCAGTTTCCTCGCCTATTCGGACTGCGGCGGACAGGCGAGCTATTATGAATACGCCGGGATCGAACACGCCACGACCAATGCCGCCGCAGGCTCGGCTCGGCTCTATGGCAAGTTCATATGGAGCTACGGCGGGATATTCCTGTTTACCGTAGGGGCGGCCTTCGTCGTCTTCACCATAATCCTCTTGGCGAACGTGTTGCGGATCCGGCGGGTGGCCGCCATGGCGCGCGATCTCGATCCCGACAATCTGAGCGAGCTGTTTCCGGAAAAGGGTCTGCCGCTGGAAGTGGCGCCGCTCGTGTCGGCGCTGAACCAGATGATCGTGCGCGTCGACGAGGCCCAGAAGCGTCAGCGCTTTTTCCTGTCCGCCGCGGCGCATGAAATGCGCACGCCTCTGACGGTGCTCAGAACGCGGCTGGAAATCATGGACGACGGGCAGTTGAAGGACAAGCTGATCTCCGACGTTCGGCGCCTGACGAATCTCGCCAATCAGCTGCTCAAACTGATGACCATCGGCGAGGCTCCGGAGCCGCTGAAGGAATCGGATCTCGTGACCTTGACCGGCAGGGCGGTGGGCGAGCGGGAGGTCGTCGCGGCCCGTCGCGGTCTCGATCTCGTCTTCGAGCGGGAGGTGACCCGCTATGGGCTCTGGGCCGATCCCAGCCTCGTCGAGACCGCGATCGGCAACGTCATCGACAACGCCCTGTCGTTTTCGGCGCAGGGCCAGCGTGTCGTCGTTCGATTGGACAAGGACGGCTGGGTTCGGGTTTGCGACCAGGGGCCGGGCATACCCAGTGAACAGATCAAGACGCTGTTTGAGCCCTTCACCCGGTTCTCCACCGGACGCAGCGGCTATGGGCTGGGTCTGGCCATCGTCAAGGCGGTGGTTGATCGCCACGAGGGCGCGGTGGTGATCGGCGAAGTCGCCGGCGGTGGGGCGGAGGTGGCGCTGCGTTTCGATCCGAACATTCCGGCCCGGCCCTGAGGCTCGGCCCTGAGAAAGGGTCACGCAACGCATCCGGTCCTGGGCAGACGGCGCCAGCTTCCGATCAGCTTGGTCCGGTACAGAGGTCGATCTGTCCTGGAGCCCTTCATGCACGCGTTGATCCTGATCGCCAGTCTGGCCCTGAGCACGCAGGCCGCCGCCGGGGAGCCGCAGCTGCCGCCCGCGCAGGCCGAAGCGGCGCCCGCCGGGGCGAGAATCGCGGTCCTGACCCGCGACACGCGCGGTCGGCCGACCCTAGACGCCGAGATCAACGGCAAGGGGCCGTTCCGCATGGTGGTCGACACCGCCGCCCAGACCAGTCTCGTCACCCTGCCCCTGGTCGACGAACTGAAACTGCCCGCCATAGGCGAGATGAATATCGGCGGCGTCGCAGGCCAGCAGCAAGCCGGCCTGTATGGAGTTGATCGCTTCAAGACCCCCCTGTTCGACGTCGAGAGCGTCGGGATGCTCGCCCTTCCGAACGCCGGCGTCACCGAGGCGCGCGGCATTATCGGCATGGAGAGGTTCACTGGAGATCGTCTTCTGTTTGATCACGCCGCCAACCGCCTGAGCCTCGAACGCTCCGGTGCGGCGGCCGACGGCTTCGTGGCCGTGGCGGGCCGTCTGGATGACAGCGGCCTCCTGACGGTGCCGGTCGAGATAGACGGGGTGACCTTCACCGCCCTCGTCGATACCGGCGCGGCCGTCTCCGTGGCGTCGGGCGGAGCCCTTCGTGCGCTGGGCTGGGCGGAAACCGATCCGCGGCTCACGCCGGCGGGTGAGATCCGGGGAGCGACGCAGCATGGGACGGTCGTCCTGAAAGGGGTCGTCGGCCGCATCAGATTGGGTCCGGTGATTTTTCGCGATGCGCCCTTGATATTCATCGCGGGCGAGGCGGACGACGCTGGGGCGGAAGGCGGTCCCAGCCTGATCCTCGGCGCCGATCTGCTGAACAACCTCGACGCCTACGCCCTCGACTTCCCACGCAGCGAACTGCAGATTCGTATCCCGCAGCAGCCAAACGGTCCTGATCCCCGCTGAGCCGGCCGCCCGGGAGCTAAATCCGTCTGCGGAGCTTTCAACGTCATCTGCTGCGCACGCATCCGCCTTTGTTCGCGGGCGGGCTGGAATCACCGCCGTCGGGTTCGGAGACTCGGCGTCAGCATGGCCGGAACGAGCAGGACGACCACGCCGACCGGCGACATCGCCAGGCCTCGGTCGCTTGTCCGTCCTAATATTTCCATTATAGTAGAAGTATGGAATCAGAGATCGCCATTTTCGCCCTGGCCGCGCTCGCCCAGAACACGCGTCTGGAGACGTTCCGGCTTCTGGTGCGGCATGAGCCGGAGGGACTGGCCGCCGGCGACATCGCCAATCGGCTGGCGATCCCGGCCAACACCATGTCGGCCCATCTGGGCGTGCTGTCGCGGGCCGGACTGATCACGGCCGAGCGGCGCAGCCGGTCCATCATCTATCGCGCCGATCTGAGCCGACTGCGCGACCTGACCGTCTTCCTGCTGGAGGACTGCTGCCAGGGGCGCGCCGATCTTTGCGAGCCCAGGCTCGCCGAACTCGCGCCCTGCCGCGACTGAGGACCTCATGGACGTCATCATCTATCACAACCCCGCCTGCGGGACGTCGCGCAACACCCTGGCGCTGATCCGGCATGTGGGGATCGAGCCGCATGTGATCGAATATCTGAAGACGCCGCCCAGCCGCGCCCTGATCCGGGACCTGGCCGCGCGGACGGGCGCGTCGCTGCGCGACCTCCTGCGCGAGAAGGGCACGCCCTTCGCCGAACTGGGTCTGGGCGACCCGGCCGTCAGCGACGACCAGTTGCTGGACGCCATCGAGGCCCATCCGGTGCTGCTGAACCGTCCGATCGTGGTGACGCCGCGCGGCGTGCGCCTGTGCCGGCCGTCCGAGGCGGTGCTGGATCTGCTGCCCGAGGACGGGCTCAAACCCTTCGTCAAGGAAGACGGCGAAGTGGTGATCGACGCCGGGGGGCGGAGGGTTCGCTGATGGTCGATACGCCCGTCGCCCCAGCCTCTGCGGCCGCGCCCCGGCGGCTGTCCTTCCTCGACCGTTGGCTGACCCTGTGGATCTTCGTCGCCATGGGGCTTGGTGTGGCGCTGGGCGCCTTCGTTCCCGGCCTGCCGGCCTGGCTCGACGGGCTGTCGGTCGGCACGACCAATATCCCCATCGCCATTGGCCTGATCCTGATGATGTATCCGCCCCTGGCCAAGGTGCGCTACGAGGCCCTGCCGCAGGTGTTTGCGGACAGGCGGGTGCTGCTGCTGTCCCTGTTCCAGAACTGGGTGCTGGGGCCGGTGCTGATGTTCGCCCTGGCGGTGATCTTCCTGAGGGATCAGCCGGAATATATGACCGGGGTCATCCTGATCGGCCTGGCCCGCTGCATCGCCATGGTCCTGGTCTGGAACCAGCTGGCGCGCGGCGACAATCAGTATGTGGCCGGCCTGGTCGCCTTCAACTCCATCTTTCAGATCTTGTTCTTCAGCCTGTACGCCTGGTTCTTCCTGTCGGTCCTGCCGCCGCTGTTCGGGTTGGAGGGCAGCGTGGTCGCGATCCGTTTCTGGACCATAGCCGGGGCGGTGCTGATCTATCTGGGCGTGCCGTTCCTGGCGGGTTTCCTGACCCGCCTGGTCCTGATCCGGCGCAAGGGTGAAACCTGGTACGAGACCCGGTTCCTGCCGCGCATCGGACCGATGACCCTGGTCGCCCTGCTGTTCACCATCGTCGCCATGTTCAGCCTGAAGGGCGGCGAGGTGGTGGCCCTGCCGCTGGATGCGCTGAGGATCGCCGTGCCGCTGACCATCTATTTCCTGGTGATGTTCGTCGTCAGCTTCCTGATGGGCAAGCTGATCGAGGCGGATTATCCGCGCACCACGGCCCTGGCGTTCACCGCCGCCTCGAACAATTTCGAACTGGCCATCGCCGTCGCCATCGCCGCCTTCGGCCTGACGTCGCCTGTCGCCTTCGCTGCGGTGATCGGCCCCCTGGTCGAGGTGCCGGTGCTGATCCTGCTGGTGTCGGTCGCCCTGTGGATGGGCCGGCGCTGGTTCGCCGACACGGCCCCGTCGGCGGACGCCTGATGGTCGCCCTGCGTGTGGTTGACGCCAGCGATCGCGGCCTGATCGCAGCCCTGGCTGAGGCCGGCCTGCCCGAGCCTGGCGCCGGCCGCTATTTCGGCGCGACCCAATACGGCGCCCTGGTCGGCTACGCAGGGCTGGAAGGCAAGGGGCGGCATCTGCTGTTGCGGTCGCTGGTCGTCCTTCCCGATCATCGGGCGCGGGGCGCAGGCGCGCGCCTCCTGACCGCCGCAGAAGACGTGGCCAGGGATCTGGGGGCGGAGACCCTGCACCTGCTGACGACTACGGCGGAGGCCTTCTTCGCTCGCCGAGGATTTGTGCGCGGCGCGCGTGAGGCGGCCCCCGAGGCCATCCTTCGGACGCGCGAGTTCGCGGCGCTCTGCCCGGCGTCCGCCGCCTATATGACCAAGGCCATTTCATGAGTTTCGACCGTCTGCGGCCCCTGCCGGACCCCGACCATCTGCCCGCCCTGGACCCGGCCTATCTGGCGCGCGATCCGGCGGCGGGGCTGGGGCCGAACGACCCGCCGCCCCGGATCCTGCTGCTCTACGGATCGCTCCGGGACCGGTCCTATTCGCGCCTGTGCGTCGAGGAGGCGGCGCGGCTGTTGCAATGGATGGGGTGCGAAACCCGGATCTTCGATCCGCGCGATCTGCCGCTGACGGACCAGCATGTCGCGGACGACCATCCCGCGGTTCATGAACTGCGCGAACACGCCCTTTGGAGCGAGGGCATGGTCTGGTGCAGCCCGGAGCGGCACGGGCAGGTCTCGGGGATCATGAAGCTGCAGATCGACCATCTGCCGCTCAGCCTGGGCGGGATGCGGCCGACCCAGGGCCGCACCCTGGCGGTGATGCAGGTCTCGGGCGGCTCGCAGAGCTTCAACGCCGTCAACACCCTGCGCCTGCTGGGGCGATGGATGCGGATGTTCACCATCCCCAACCAGTCCAGCGTGGCCATGGCCTTCAACGAGTTCGACGACGACGGCCGGATGAAGCCCTCCAGCTATTACGACCGGATCGTCGATGTGGTGGAGGAACTGGTGCGCTTCACGATCCTGCTGCGCCCCCACGCGGCCCAGCTGGTCGACCGCTATTCCGAGCGCAAGGCTGCGGGCGTCCCTCTGGACCCACAGACTGATCTTTCCGCCATCGCCATTAAGCCACAGTGATTCCGCCCAGGGTCCGCACGGAGGGTGTCGCACGGACGCGCCGTCCAGGCGCGCGGCCTTGATCCGGGCGGACAGGGCCGACCTCGGTCGGCGGGGCATGCAGGGACTATCGTCGCGAGAAGGCCAGAGCCGTCGCCGAGGCTGAATGCGCCGGAAGGCCGATCTGCTAGGCGGCGGCTGCGAGCGCCGTCCTCATCGCGACGATCAGAACGTCAAGGTCGAAGGGCTTCGGCAGGAAACCGGCGGCGCCGCCCGCATAGGCGGTCTCGGGCTCGAGGTGGCCGGAGGACACGAGCACGGGAATCCTCGGCTGACCAAGTTGTGCGTAGGCCAGAAGCCCGAGGCCGTCGATCGACCCCGGCATGCGTACGTCCGTGAAGATCAGGTCGATACAAGCGCCCGACTTCAGAATCGCGACCGCCTCGTCGGCGTTGAAGGCCTCGATGACGACGAAACCCACATCACGAAGGTGGTCTGAGACCAGCATTCGGATCAGAAACTCGTCTTCAACGACGAGAACATGCGGCGCGTCGGCCGCAGCCTCAGGGGGCGCAGGCATGGAGTTCGACAGCATTGAGGCCCCGCTTCGGATCAAGAACGATCTGAAAGGAGTCCGGTTCCAGCGCCGCGCGGGCGGGCGCCCCTGCGGCAAGCGCGGCTGTTCGCCGATCGGGAGTTGGCGAGAATCTTCGCGGGAATGTCAGAATCCGGTTGCGGCGGAAAAGAGCGGCCCGTATAGAGCCGCCTCGCTCGGAAACGGGCCGGCCCTGAGGGCTTCGGAGCTTTGGTTTCGGGGGTTTTGAGGGGAAGAAAGAGTTGAGAAACT
>NZ_JMQR01000127.1:0-8278 GCF_000698025.1 Brevundimonas sp. EAKA
CCCCTGCCCCCTTCCCCGGCGCCGACCAGGCCCAACTGCTCGAAACCCTGTCGATGAACCTGGCCAAGGCGGCCATGATGGCCCAGAGCGCGCTCGCCGAGGCCGCCCTGTTCCAGGCCGACCGCCCCGCCGCCCTGTCGCCCGACCCGTTCCATGTCGGCCCCGCCATGACCTCGGTCATGAGCAGCCTGGCCTCCCGTCCCGAAAAGCTCTTCCAGGCCCAGGCCGACCTGTTCAGCCGCTATATGGATCTGTGGACCGGCACAGCGCGTCAGGCGGCCGGCGAGCCGATGCCGCCCGCCCCCGCCGACAAGCGGTTCAAGGATCCCGCCTGGTCGGACAATCCGATGTTCGACATGATGCGCCGCTCCTATCTGCTGACCTCGGACTGGATGAACGGGCTGATCGCGGGGGTCGAGGACGTCGATCCGGCGGTCAAGCAGCGCGCCCAGTTCTTCACCCGCCTGCTGACCGACGCCTTCTCGCCGTCCAACTTCCTGGCCTCCAACCCGGTGGCCCTGAAGGCCCTGGCCGAGACCAGCGGCGAATCCCTGGTGAAGGGGATGCAGAATTTCGCCGCCGATCTGGAACGCGGCGGCGGTTCGCTGCGCATCAGCCAGGCCGACGACGGCAAGTTCGTCGTCGGCGAGAACGTCGCCACCGCGCCGGGCCAGGTGGTGTGGCGCGACGACCTGTTCGAACTGATCCAGTACGATGCGGCGACCGAGACCCAGCATCAGATCCCCCTGCTGATCTTCCCGCCCTGGATCAACAAATTCTATATTCTCGACCTCCAGCCGACCAATTCGATGATCCGCTGGCTGTCGGCCCAGGGCTTCACCGTCTTCGTCTGTTCCTGGGTCAATCCGGGCCTCGACAAGGCGGGCCTCGGCTTCGACGACTATCTCGAAAAAGGCGTCTATCGCGCCATCGACAAGACGCTGGAGCAGACCGGCGCAGACCGGCTGAACGCGGTCGGCTATTGCATCGGCGGCACCCTGCTGGGCGCAGCTCTGGCCCATATGGCGGCGAAGGGCGACCCGCGCGTCGCCGCCGCCACCTTCTTCGCCGCCCAGCACGACTTCGCCGAGGCCGGCGATCTGCTGCTGTTCACCGACGAACACTGGATCGCCGAGATCGAACGCCAGATGGACGCCGCCGGCGGGGTCCTGCCCGGCGCCGCCATGGCCGACACCTTCAACGCCCTGCGCTCCAACGACCTGATCTGGTCCTTCTTCATCAGCAACTACCTGCTGGGCAAGGATCCGCCCGCTTTCGACCTGCTGTTCTGGAACGCGGACCAGACCCGAATGCCAAAGACCCTGCACCTGGCCTATCTGCGCCAGATGTACGGCGCCAACGCCCTGGCGCGCGGCGTGTTCGAGATCGGCGGCCTGACGGCGGACCTGTCGAAGGTCGCCATCCCCCTGTATTTCCAGGCCAGCCGCGAGGATCACATCGCCCCGATGAACTCGGTCTATCGCTCGGCCCGTCTGTTCGGCAGCCCGGACGTGACCTTCACCCTGGCCGGGTCCGGCCATATCGCCGGGGTGATCAACGCCCCGGCGGCGCGGAAATACCAGCACTGGACCAACCCCGCCCTGCCCGGGACCCTGGCCGAGTGGCAGGCCGGGGCCGTCGAACATCCAGGCAGCTGGTGGGACCACTGGGCCGGCTGGCTGCATGATCGTTCGGGGGCCAGGATTCCGGCGCGCGACCCTGCTAAGGGTCCGCTCCCGCCCCTGGCGCCGGCACCGGGTCTGTATGTGAAAGTGAAGTCTTGAACCGTATCGAACCCAATATCCTGCTGGCCGTCAGCACGGGCGTCGCCCTGATCCTGCTGATCATGACGGCGGCCACCTTCGGCGAGCCGGGCAATACGGCGAAATATGTGATCAGCGCCGTCGTCTGTTCGGTCCTGTTCGTCGCCCTGAACGGCTGGATGGCCCGCCGGATGAACCGCCCGACGCCGCAGCCGGTCATCCGTGCGGCCTCGCCCGGAACCGCCGCCTGGGCCGGCCTGTTTCCCGCGCTGGTCATCGCCGCCGCCGTCGCCCCGGTCTTCCTGCCGGGCCACGACTACGGCCTGCTGATCATCATTGCGGCGGTCTGGTTCGGGGTGACGGTCGATTCGGCTGTACGCGCCAATCGCGGCTAGGCGGCCACGAACTTCAGCGCCACGCCGTTGTTGCAATAGCGCAGGCCTGTGGGGCGCGGCCCGTCGTTGAACACATGCCCCTGATGCCCGAGGCAGCGGGCGCAGTGGTATTCGGTGCGGGGAATGCCGATGGCCAGGTCGCGCTTGCGGCCGATGTTGGCGGCGATGACCTGATAGAAGCTGGGCCAGCCGGTGCGGGAATCAAACTTCCAGTTCGAGCGGAACAGCGCCAAGTCGCACCCCTTGCAGACGAAGGTCCCACGGCGATGTTCGTCATTCAGCGGACTGGTGTAGGGGCGTTCGGTGTCCTCGTGACGCATCACGCGCCAGGCCGCGTCGCCGAGCCGCCGTCGCCAGTCGGCGTCCGACACGCGACGATAGGGCGAGGCGGCGTAGACCCCCTGCCCCGCCTGGGACGGTTCGGGCGAACAGGCGGCCAGGGCCAGCGCGCCGGCGCCTGCCAGAAGGCCGCGTCGATGGAGGATCGGGGACTGGGTCATGCCACCCAGTACGACGGGACGAGGGGAAAGGTTTCTCGCCTCGTTTCTTCTCCCGATCAGGGCTTCAGATCAGACCGGTCGCCTCATCCAAGCCCAGCAGGATGTTCAGGTTCTGCACCGCCGCGCCCGAGGCCCCCTTGCCCAGGTTGTCCAGCAGAGCGACCAGACGCGCCTGTTCGCCGGACCGGTCGCCGAACACATGCAGACGCAGGCGGTTGGTGCCGTTCAGCCCCTCGGGCTCCAGACCGGTCATGGCCTCGGTCTCGTCCAGATCGGCCACCTCGACGAAATACTGACCGTCATAGGCCTCGACCAGGGCCCCATGAATCCGCTCGACCGACGGGGTTTCCGGCAGGGCGGCCAGGTGCAGCGGAACCTCGACCAGCATGCCCTGGCGGTAATTCCCCACTGCGGGGGCGAACAGCACCTCGCGGCTCAGCCCCGTGTGCTTCGTCATCTCCGGCACATGCTTGTGCTTCAGCGACAGACCATAGGCGCGATAGGCGGTTGCAGCGCCTTCCGCTTCGAATTCGGCGATCATGGCCTTGCCGCCGCCGGAATAGCCCGAGACCGCATTGACCGTGACCGGATGGCCGGCCGGAACCAGGCCCGCCTTCACCAGCGGCCGCATCAGGCCGATGAAGCCGGTCGGATAGCAGCCGGGGTTGGACACGAACTGCGACCGGGCGATCAAGGCGCGCTGGCCTGCGTCCATCTCGGGGAAGCCATAGGCCCAGCCCGGCGCGACCCGATAGGCGGTCGAGGCGTCGATCACCTTGACCGACGGGTTCTCGACCATGGCCACCGCCTCGCGCGCCGCGTCGTCCGGCAGGCACAGGATCACCGCATCGGCGCTGTTCAACGCCTCGCGCCGCGCCTCGACATCGCGCCGACGGTCGCCCAGCAGGATCAGCTCCAGATCCGAGCGCGCCTCCAGCCGCTCGCGGATTTCGAGGCCCGTGGTGCCGGCTTCGCCGTCGATGAAGATGGTGTGGGTCATAGGCTGCTCCTGACCCTTCCCCCATGCGGGAGAAGATAGACAAGAAAAAGGGCGCTCCGGGTCTCCCCGAAGCGCCCCAAATCCAAACCGCGTGAACGCGATTAGCGCTTCGAGAACTGGAACGAACGGCGAGCCTTGGCGCGGCCGTACTTCTTGCGCTCGACGACGCGGCTGTCGCGGGTCAGGAAGCCGTGCGGCTTCAGGACCTTGCGCAGTTCCGGTTCGAAATGCGTCAGGGCGTGCGACAGGCCGTGGCGGATGGCGCCGGCCTGGCCGGACAGGCCCGAACCTTCGACGGTGCAGACGACGTCATACTGGGTGGCGCGGTCCGAGACGGTCAGCGGCTGGGCGATCATCATGCGCAGCACGGGACGAGCGAAATACTGCTCCTGGTCCTTGCCGTTGATGGTGATCTTGCCGGTGCCGGGCTTCACCCAGACGCGGGCGATGGCGTTCTTGCGCTTGCCGGTCGAATAGGCGCGGCCCTGGGCGTCCAGCTTCTGGACATAGACGGGGGCGTCGTTCTCGACCGAAGAGCTCAGGCCCTTCAGGGCGTCGAAACCGGTGGCGGCTTCGGTGTTGGTCACGTCGGTCATGCTCAGACGCTCCGGGTGTTCTTGGGCGACGCCGACTTGAAGTCGATCGTTTCCGGTTGCTGGGCTTCATGTTCGTGCGCGCCGCCGGCGAACAGGCGCAGGTGCGTCATCTGCTTGCGGGCCAGCGGGCTTTCCTTCGGCAGCATGCGCTCGACGGCCTTCTCGAGCACGCGCTCGGGGAAGCGACCGCCCAGAACCTTCTCCGGGGTCGTCGACTTGACGCCGCCCGGGTGGCCGGTGTGGCGATAATAGACCTTGTCGGTCGACTTCTTGCCGGTGAACACCACCTTGTCGACGTTGGTGACGACGACATAGTCGCCGCAGTCAACGTGCGGGGTGTAGTCGCCGCGGTGCTTGCCGCGCAGACGGTTGGCGATGAAGGTCGCGAGACGGCCCACGACGACGCCTTCGGCGTCGATGTGGATCCATTTCTTCTCGACCTCGGCCGGCTTCAACGAAGCCGTGGTGCTCTTCAGCATTGAGGGGGTTCCTGGAGACGAAAATCGGGTCCGGCCCCCGAAGGAACCGAATGAAGGCGCGCTGATACAGGAGACGATAAGCCGCGTCAACGCGTCGAAAAGCGCGACATGTGGTGCAAGCTACTGTTTTGAAGCGATATTCTATATACGGTATTAAAATACCCGTCGAAACGAGCTGTTTCTCCGTTACAAATTAACGGCGTTCGTCATCAAACCATAGCCATTCACAGTCATCGGGGACCAAACCCTTCGGAGCCTCCTTATGAATCTTCACCGTCGCGGCCTGATCGCCTCGAGCGCCGCCCTCGCCTTTGCAGGACTGGCCCGCCACGCTTCCGCCCAGACCGCCGGCGAAGAAACCTATGTCAACGAGGTTCACGGCTATGGCCCGCTGATCACCGATCCGAACCGACTGCTCGATCTGCCCGAGGGCTTCTCCTACCAAGTGGTGGTCCAAGGCGGCGACACCATGGACGACGGACTGTTCGTGCCGGGTCAACCCGACGGCATGGCCTGTTTCCCGCTGGAAGGATCTAGGGTCGCCCTGGTGGTCAATCACGAGCTGAAGGGTTCTTCCGGCCTGCACCGCAATCTGGGCCCAGGCGGTCTGCATGAAGAACGTCTCGGTCTGCTGGATGCGGCCAAGGCCTATGACACCTACAAGGACGGCCGCCCCCTGCCCGGCGGCTGCTCCACAATCATCTATGACCTCAAGACGCGGCAGAAGGTCAGCCAGCATATGACCCTGGCCGGCACCTCGACCAACTGCTGCGGCGGCCCGACGCCCTGGGGTAGTTGGCTGACCTGCGAAGAAACCCTTGAGACGCCCGCCGACGCCGACGTGACCAAGAGCCACGGCTGGGTGTTCGAAGTGCCCTCGACGGCGACCGGCCTGGTCGATCCCGTGCCGCTGAAGGCCATGGGCCGGTTCGATCACGAGGCCGTCTGCATCGATCCGCGCACAGGCATCGTCTATCTGACCGAGGACGATCACACCGGCCTCTTCTATCGCTTCATTCCCAACACGCCCGGCGAACTGGTCCGGGGCGGCAGGCTTCAGGCCCTGGCCTTGAAGGGCGTCCCCGCGGCGGACACCCGCAACCATGACGCCCGCACGTGGGAGGTCGGCGACTGGCGCGAGATCGAGTGGATCGACCTGGACGACGTCGAATCCCCGAACGGCGACCTGGCCAAGCGCGGTCACGCCGCCGGTGCGGCCTGGGTGGCCCGCGGCGAAGGCGTCTGGTGGGGCGACAATGAGATGTACTTCACCGCAACGTCCGGCGGGCCGATCCGGCGCGGTCAGGTGATGCGACTTGTTCCCGGCCTGAACGGCGCGACCGACCGGCTGCAGCTGTTCGTCGAAAGCACGGACGTCAAGACGATGAACATGGCCGACAACATCACCGTCGCGCCGTGGGGCCATCTGATCCTGTGCGAGGACAATTATTCCACCGACGTCCGCAACCACCTGAAGGGCGTCACCCCGGACGGCAAGGTCTATACGATCGGGCGCAACGTCTTCACCGGCAACTCCGAGTTCGCGGGCGCCTGTTTCTCGCCCGACGGCGAGGTGCTGTTCGTCAACATCATGTACCCGGGCATGACCCTGGCGATCAGAGGCCCATGGTCCTCGGTCCGGACATGAAGATCCGGGGCTGAGCCCGCAGCACCAGCCAAAGGTTCGCCGTCGCCACAGCCAGGACGACGGCGGCCCCGGCCTGGTGCAGCACGCCCAGCCATACCGGCACGGCGTGCATCAGGGTGACGATCCCCAGCACAGCCTGAAGCCAGACCACGGCGGCCAGGACAAAGGCCGCCAGCCCCATTCCCTCGGCCACGCGCCAACGCCAGGCCTGAAAGGCGTAGATGCTGACGGCGATCAGCAGGCCATAGGCCACAAGCCGGTGATTGAACTGGATCAGGGCCTTGTCATGCAGGAAGGCCCCGGCGCCCAGGCTCCAGTCGGCCGGCGGCAGGACCGCCCCGTCCATCAGCGGCCAGTCGGTATAGACCAGTCCCGCGTGACCGCCCGCGACCAGGGCGCCCAGCAGACACTGGACGAAGACCACGCCCAGCAGAATCCCGGCGCCGCGCGCCCATCCGCCCGGCGCGCGCCCGTGATCCTCGCCGTTCCAGGCCTCAAGCCCGGTCCAGATCAGGGCGGCGAACAGAACGAAGGCCAGACCCAGGTGGGTCGCCAGACGCTCGGGCGCGACGCTGACCCGCTCCGACAGGCCGCTGGACACCATCCACCAGCCGATCAGCCCCTGAAGCCCGCCCAGGGCCAGCAACAGCACGCAGCGCCAGATCAGCCGGTCGGGCATGGCCCATTGCCGCAGGACCGAACGCTGCGGCGACATCCTGCACGCCAGGAAGAAGACCAGCGGCAGGGCGAACACCAGGCCGACCACACGCCCGATCAGGCGGTGCAGCCATTCCCACCAGAAGATGCCCTGGAATTCGCCCAGGCTCATGCCGGCGTTGATCTGGGCGTACTGGGGAATCTGTTTGTACTTGTCGAAGGCCTCGGCCCACTGGGCGTCGTTCAGCGGCGGAACCGCGCCCATGATGGGCTGCCATTCCGTGATCGACAGACCCGATCCGGTCAGGCGGGTGATGCCGCCGACCACCACCATCAGGAAGACGACGGCCGCCGTGGCGAACAGCCACACGGCGACGGCGCGATTGCGATCTGGATTTCCGAAACGGTTCATTCGACGCCCGACACTGACCCGGATATGGTGTCGCGCTCGACCGTGACCAAATCGCGACCGTGGCGGTATGCCCGCCCGACGCGACAAGATCGAGTCGGATTGAGTTAACGGCGCTGACGCCGCAGGAGATCAGGGTTGGAATACGCCGACATCGTCGCCGCCGTTCTGGGCGGACTTCTGCTGGCCTGGATCGCCGATCTGCTCACCGGCCGCCGTGGCTTTGGCGGAACCAGCCTGGTGTCCGGCGTGGGCCTGGCCTGCGGCTGGTTCCTGGCGGTGCGGGTTTTCGCCGTCAGCACCATGGACAGCTGGGCCTGGGTGCCCTGGGCCCTGATCGGCTCCGGCGTCTGCCTGGTCGCCTTCTTCCTGTTCCGGAACAAGCGCTGATGCCGCCCCGTGCGCGCCGATTCGTCGCGGCGGTCGGCGTGCTGGCCTTTTTGATCTTCTGGGTCTGGGGCCTGATCGCCCTGCGCGGGCTCCTGCCGGCCTCCCCCTGGATCGACTTCCTGTTCTTCGGCGTCGGCGGCACAGCCTGGGGCCTGCCGCTCATTCCCCTGTTGAAGTGGGCCGAGCGGGGCTGACCCTTCATGGGACCTGACCGTTCAAGGTCACCGATCACAGTCTCCCATCCGCCACAGGCCTTGAGGATGAAACGCGCGAGGCTGCGACAGTCTTGACCAAGTGTGATGTTATCTCATAACTACATCACCCTCCGGTGAAAGATTTATCATGCGTCTGACTTCCTCCTCCCGCTCCTTGCTGCTTGGAGCCGCCGCCTCCGCCTTGCTCGCGGGCGCCGCTTCGGCCCAGACCGCCCCCACCCAGACC
>NZ_JMQR01000128.1:0-8256 GCF_000698025.1 Brevundimonas sp. EAKA
GTGCTGACCACCCTGCTGTCCGCGCTCAAGGCGCGCGGCAAGACCAGGGGCATGGCCGCCCTGTGCATCGGCGGTGGCGGGGGCACCGCCATGGGCGGCGGACCGTTCTGAGGCTGGCTCTTTTACACCACCCCCAGCCCCCGAGGCTCCTGGGCAACTCGTCTGCCCGCTTCTGGTTTGAAAAAAAAAATCATAATAGGTTTAACCTCCAAATGAAGAAATAACATCATGGTAACGCTGCATGAAGTAATCACGTTCTTGTTTTGTTTTTAAAAGAGAATAAGGAGATAGGAGATCCATAGGGGCCACGGGGGCGGGGGAATGTGTAAAAGGGCCAGCGCCCTGCGAGACCGGGCGAAGCCAAGCGCCCGGCGCCTTCCGCCCAGGGGTCGCGGGCCGCCCGCCGCAGTCGCCGTCCACGGCATAGGCGCGCGAGGCGGCTTTGGCGCCGGCCGGGAGGCCCAGCAGGGCGAGCGCGAGGAGCGTAAGCAGGGGACGGATGGGACGGCGCATGGCCTCTTGGTAAGGCGAGGCCGAACAGATTGCGAGCCTCGGGGGGGCAGCCCCTAGGGGGCGAACAGGATCCACAGTCCCGTCGCGGCGAAGCCCGCCGCAGCAGCCAGCCGGATCCACTTCAGCGGCAGTTTCTTCGCCGCCGTCTCGCCCAGCAGGACGGCGGGGCCGTTGACCAGCATCATGCCCAGGGTCGATCCGGCCACGACCAGGGGCAGGTTCTCGAACCGGGCGGCCAGCATGGCGGTGGCGACCTGGGTCTTGTCGCCCATCTCGATCAGGAAGAAGGCCGAGGCGGTGGTCCAGAAGATGGCCCAGAAACCGCGCTGAACCTCGCCCTTCTGTTCGTCCAGGGTGTCGGGGATCAGGGCCCAGGCGGCGAAGCCCAGGAAGGCGACGCCGACGATCCAGCGCATCCAGTCGCCGGTGATGAAATGGGCCAGAACCGTGCCGGCCAGGGCCGCGAAGGCGTGGTTCAGCAGGGTGGCGGCGAGAATGCCCAGGATGATGGGCGTGGGCCGTCGCCAGGTCGCCGCCATGACGATGGACAACAACATGGTCTTGTCCCCGATCTCCGCGATGGAGACCAGGCCGGTCGAGATCAAAAAGGCTTCCAAGAAGGAACCTGTGTGCGCGGGAGCCTCGGCGGACGGACCTGTGGCGTTCGCAGCCGGGCCCCGCGTGGACATCCCTGCGAAAGCCGCCGGTCTTGCCGTGATCCGGACCCAAAAGGGTCCCGGACCGTTCCCGCGCCATCCTCTCCGGGAGAGGAAGCATGTTGACGCGAGCCCCGCTGATTGTTGCGGGCGGCTACTCCCCGATGACGGGCCGGGGTTTAGGACGCGCGGCCGGAAATGAAAAGTCGATAACGACTCGCAAGATTTGCCTCAGATCAGACCCTGCCGCCCAGCCTCGGCCGTCAGGTCGTCGCGGAACTCGGGCGCGGCCAGGGCGATCAGGGCGCGGGCCCGCTCGCTGGTCGACTTGCCTTTCAGGTTGGTCCAGCCGTGTTCGGTGACGATGATGTGGACGTCGTTGCGGGGCGTGGTGACGGGGCCGTCCAGCCGGGCGACGATGCGCGAACAGGTCCCCTTGGCCGCCGTCGCATGACAGGCGATGATCGACTTGCCCCCTTCGGAGCCATAGGCCCCGCGCACGAAGTCCAGCTGTCCGCCCGAGGCGGTGAACTGGCGGCCGTTCAGGAACTCCGAACAGCAGGCGCCGCTCAGATCGATCTGAAGCGTGGCGTTGACCGAGACCATCTTCTCATTGCGCGCGATCACGGCCGGATCGTTCACATAGGAGACCGGATGGGCCTCCAGGCCGCGATTGCCGTCCAGGAAGTCGTAGGTGTTCTGGTCGCCCATCGAGAAGGCGAAAACCCCGACCCCGGGGTGCAGGGTCTTGCGGGCGTGGTTGGCCACCCCGGCCTGCATCAGCTCGACCAGGCCCGGCGTCAGCATTTCTGTATGGACGCCCAGGTCGCGGTGGTCCTTCAGGGCGTCGCAGACGGCGTTGGGCAGGGCGCCGATCCCCATCTGCAGCGTCGCCCCGTCCTCGACCAGATCGGCGATGATCCGACCGATGGCGAGGTCGGCCGGCTGGGGCTCGGCCCTGGGCACGACCAGCAGGGGGGCGGCGTGTTCCACGATCCCGGCGACCCTGGAGACATGGACGGTGCAGTCGCCGAACACGCGCGGCATGTGCGGATTGACCTCGACCACGATGGTGCGGGCCGTGTCCGACACCGGCTTGGCGTAGTCCGTGTTGGTCCCGAACGAGAAGAATCCGTCGGCGTCCATCGGCGAGACGGTGCAGACCAGCGCATCCACCCCGACTTCGTCGCACAGCAGGCGCGGCGACTGCTGGAAGCCGGTCGGGATGAACTGGACCGGATTGGGCCGCCCCTCCTCGAAGGCGCGCTGTTCCAGCCGGCGTTCGACGGCGCTGTGGAACAGGCTCCACGGCCGGATCCGGTCCATCAGCTCGTAGCGCAGCACCGTCTCGCCGGCGATGGCGGTGGAAAGCAGATAATAGAGGTTCACGTCCTCGACCTCGCCGCGCTCAGCCCGTTCGGCCAGGGCCTTCAGCAGGGCCGGGGGCTGGGACACGCCCAGGCCCATGGCGACCTTGGCGCCCGACCGGATCAGGGCCGCAGCCTGATCCGGCGTTTTCAGCCGTTCGGCATAGAGGGCGGCGTGGTCCATGGCGTATCTCCCGTCTGCGCGCCGCTCTGTTCAGATCGAGGCGGCGTCTCAAGACAGACTATCCTGCGTCCGACGCCAAGGCGGGGCTAGACTTTGGTCGGATCGTCCCCGGTTTCAGGCTCCATCGGCGACGGTTCGTCCTGCAGGGGCGCCTGATGACGCTTCTGCCAGCGCGCAATCCCATAGGCGACCAGCCACAGGACCATGGCCCAGGCCGAGCCCACGGCCCAGCCGGCGAAGACGTCCGTCGCCCAGTGGGCGCCCAGATAGATGCGGGTCAGCCCCACCAGCAGGGCCATCAGAATGCCGACTCCCAGGACGAAGATCTTGAACCTCTGGCGCGGAAAGGCGCGCGTCAGCATGACCGCGACGCTGAGATAGAAGACCGTCGCCAGCAGGGCGTGACCCGAGGGGAAGCTGGCGTTGATCGTCTCGACCGCCTGCAGGGCCTGGGGCGGGCGTTCGCGCTCGAACACCGCCTTCAGCCCCTCGCTCAGCATCACGCCGCCGATCAGGCCCAGGGCCAACAGGACGGACGACAGCCATTTCCTCTGGCTCAAAAGGAAGACGATGACGATCAGGGCGAACAGGCCCAGCACCGATATGCCGCCCAGCGAGGTGATGTCGGCCGCCGCCTCCTTCAGCCACCACGGCCCCCATGGCCGGCCGGGATCGTCGGCATAGGGGCGCAGCAGGGCCAGAACCTGATGGTCGAAGGCCTGGCCGTCGGCCTCCGTCATGTCGTCGGCGATCTCGACGAAGGTCATGACGCCGATCGCGGCCACGAACAGGGCCGTCAGAGCGGCGATCTCTGTTCGCGCAACCGTCAGGGCGCGTATCAAAAAGGGACGGAAATCTGAAACGGTCATGGACGGGCCAAACGGCCAAGCTCGCCCTATGTTCCGATCACGCGTTCGTGATATCGCAACTGCGAAGGCCTGGGAGGGGTTTGCTGGCTTGCTTGCTGGATTTTCCCCAGGCGTGGACGAGTTGTCCGACCGATTCGCTTACAAAGCGACCGTCAAGACGTTGACGGGTTATTAGGCATGTGCGCCCTATATGTGGGCTCAGGGAGCGTTGAGACCACTAGATGATGTGGTCACGGCGCAGGTGGCTCTAGGCTGTTTATTGTTCAGGACGCAGATGACCATGGCTGGCGGCGAGGCTTTGAAGACGACGGAATTCCAAGGTGTTGTGACGAACGCGACCCTCGAGAAGCCCCATCTGACTGTCGTGAAATCGGTCCAGGTGGACCGTTCGCGCGACGCCCTGCTGACCGACTTCGGCAAGAAGACGCTGGAAGACCGCTACCTGCTGGCGGGCGAGAGCTATCAGGACATGTTCGCCCGCGTCTCGACCGCCTTCTCGGACGACGCCGACCACGCCCAGCGCCTGTACGACTATATGAGCCGCCTGTGGTTCATGCCGGCGACCCCGGTCCTGTCGAACGGCGGCGCGGATCGCGGCCTGCCGATCTCCTGCTTCCTGAACGCGGTCGGCGACAGCCTGGACGGCATCCAGAGCGTCTGGAACGAAAACGTCGCCCTGGCCTCGAACGGCGGCGGCATCGGCACCTACTGGGGCGGCGTCCGCTCCATCGGCGAGAAGGTCAAGGGCGCGGGCAAGACCTCGGGCATCATCCCCTTCATCCGCGTGATGGACTCGCTGACCCTGGCGATCAGCCAGGGCTCGCTGCGTCGCGGCTCGGCCGCCGTCTATCTGGACATCCATCACCCCGAGATCGAGGAATTCCTCGAGATCCGCAAACCCTCGGGCGACTTCAATCGCAAGTCCCTAAATCTGCACCACGGCGTCAATGTCACCGACGAATTCATGGAGGCGGTGAAGACCGGCGCCACATTCGACCTGAAGTCGCCCAAGGACGGCGCGGTCATAAAGACCGTCGACGCCCGCTCGCTGTGGACCAAGCTGCTCGACATCCGGATGCAGACCGGCGAGCCCTATATGATCTTCTCCGACACGGTGAACCGTCAGATGGCGCCGCACCAGCGCGACCTGGGCCTGAAGGTCAAACAGTCGAACCTGTGCGCCGAGATCATGCTGCACACCGGCCGCGACCACCTGGGCGTGGACCGGACCGCCGTTTGCTGCCTGTCGTCGGTCAATGCCGAGACCTTCCTGGAGTGGCGCGAAGAGCCCAAGTTCATCGAAGACATCATGCGCTTCCTGGACAATGTCCTGGAGGACTTCATCCGCCGCGCCCCGCCGGAAATGAAGGCCGCCGTCTATTCGGCCAAGCGCGAGCGTTCGGTCGGCCTGGGCCTGATGGGCTTCCACTCCTTCCTGCAAGGCCAGGGCGTCGCCTTCGAAAGCGCCATGGCCAAGTCGTGGAACATGCGCCTGTTCAAGCACCTGCGTCGCGAGGCCGACAAGGCCAGCCGCCTGCTGGCCGAAGAGAAGGGCCCCTGCCTGGACGCCGAGGAGCGCGGCGTGATGGAGCGGTTCAGCCACAAGCTGGCCATCGCCCCGACCGCCTCGATCTCGATCATCTGCGGCGGCACGAGCGCCGGCATCGAGCCGATCCCGGCCAATATCTACACCCACAAGACCCTGTCGGGCTCGTTCGCGGTCAAGAACCCCTATCTGGAGCGCCTGCTCGACGAGAAGGGGATCAACACCGAAGCGGTCTGGAACTCGATCCTCGAGCACGAGGGCTCGGTCCAGCACCTGGACGCCCTGAACGAGGACGAGAAGGGCATCTACAAGACCGCCTTCGAACTGGACCAGCGCTGGGTGGTCGAACTGGCCGCCGACCGCGCCCCGGAAATCTGCCAGGCCCAGTCGCTGAACCTGTTCATCCCGGGCGACGTCAACAAATGGGACCTGCACATGCTGCACTGGTCCGCCTGGGAACGCGGCGTGAAGTCCCTGTACTATCTGCGCTCCAAGTCGGTGCAGCGCGCCGCCTTCGCCGGCGCCGAGGACAAGGCCGAGGCGGTCATCGACCCGAACCAGCCCGACCTCTTCTCCATGCCCAAGACCGACTACGACGAGTGCCTGGCCTGCCAGTAGGCGGTCGGACGCCAGACCTGAAAGGGCTCCGCGCAGGCGGGGCCCTTTTTCACGCTGGAACTCCGGCGCGGCGGCGTCGTTCAAAAGGGACGAAACAGTGTCTTGAAAATGTCTGTTGGAGTCTGGTTGCACCTGGTGCAAGCTGGAGAACAGCGGACGGTGGGGAGACCGAATGCGCGTTGCGGTGTGGAGCGTTGGAGTGGGAATCGTCCTGGCGGCAGCCGGGTTCGCCGACTCGCGCGCCCAGGCCTGGATCCCCGGCGCCTTCGACGAAACTCACGCGACGGCTCAAACCCTGACCGCGCGCCTCAATGAGCAAGGCGGGTTCCGCGTCACGCCCGACGCCCGCTTCGGATCCGAAATCGAGATGAGCGCGCCCCTGCGGCCGGCCGAAACCGAGGGTCTGGCCGCCGCCACCCGCAACGATATCTGGATCGACCGCAGGGCTTTCACCGACCGGGTCACGCTGGAAACCGCCGGGCGATTGCGTCGCGCCGACGGCTCGCCCCTGCCGGTCACGCCGATCGACCGGGCCGAGCTGGACGCGGAAGCCTATGACCTGCGCTATGTTCGCGGCTTCCGCGGCGCCGTCGGACGCACGCCGTCCGGCCTGGAAGTCAGTCTGACGCCCCACGCCGGTTTCGGCGTCGGCAGCGAGGGCGGCTCGGCCGAGGCCGGCGCCACCCTGAAGATCGGCGAGGGCTTGGATCGTCTCGCCCCCGACGGAACCGCGCGCTTCGGCGAGCGTCCCCGGTGGTATCTCTACGCCGCCGGGTCCGGCCGGGCGGTCGGCTATAATTTCGCCCGCACCCGCGACGGCGACTACGCCCGCTCCGGCTATACCCAGGATCGAGGCGGCTTCCTAGGCGACGCCTCGGTCGGCGTGGCCTATCGCCGGGGCGATGTTCAGACCTCGGTCGGGCTGGTCTATCGCGAGATCGACGCCGGCAAGGGGCTGCGCGGCATGAACGGCCTCGACACCGATCTGGACGAGGGCTTGATCGCCTTCCAGCTGTCGATCAAGCCGCGCCGCTGACCCGCACCTTCGGGTCGTCGCGCATCAGCGAACCTCCGACACCGCCACGCCCTCTCGCCTCGGATCCGCGCCGCCGTCCCACCGGCCGTCGCGCCACATCGCTCCATGCAGGCCCGAGGTCTCGGTTGCATTGGGTCTCAAGCTTATGCCCGCCGCCCCCAGGGCGTCGCGGATGTCCGGCGCGATCAGGGCCGTATCGGCGCCGACCATCTCGCCGCGCACCACCAGATTGGGCAGGGCGACAGCCTCCTGCATCGGCAGGCCCCAGTCGATCACCCCGATCAAGGCCTTGGCGACATAGGCCAGTATGCTGGACCCGCCCGGCGAGCCGATGGCGCCGACCAGACGGCCCTGACGGTCCAGGATCAGCACCGGCGTCATTGACGACCGGGGCCGCTTGCCCGCCGCCACCGCATTGGCGGCCGGATGGCCGTCCTCGCTCGGGGTGAAGGAGAAGTCGGTCAGCTGGTTGTTCAGGAAGAAACCCTCGACCATCCGGCCGTTGCCGAAGATGCTCTCGACCGTGGTCGTCATGCTGACCGCATTTCCCTCGGCGTCGATGATGACCATGTGCGAGGTGCCGCCGGGCTCGGCCGTGCGGTCCGCGCCGCGCGGGGGCGAGCCCGTGGGGGCGGCGGGCGTCGCGGGACCGTTCAGGGTCGGCGCCAGGGCCGCGCGCGCGGCGACATAGTCCGGATCCAGCAGGCCGGCGATCGGCACGCCGACGAAGTCCGCATCCCCCACATAGCGGTCGCGGTCGGCGTACATCAGACGCTGCAGCCGGCCGAAGGCGACCCAGGCGGCCGGGCTGTCGGGACCCTGGCGGATATCGGGCGTCTGTTCGGCCATGGCCAGGAACTGCAGCAGGGCCACCCCGCTGGACGGCGGCGGGGGCACACAGACGACATAGATCCGGTATGGACGGCACAGGGCGTCGCGCCGCAGCGGGCGATAGGCGGCGATGTCCGCCTCGGTCAGGCCGCCGGGGCGCGGCGCCTCGGACACCGTTTGGGCGATCTCGCGCCCGATGCGGCCGCCGTACAGAACGCCCGGCCCTTCGTTCGCCAGGGCCGCCACGGTTCGGGCATAGGCGGGGTTCCGCATCACGTCGCCGGCCCGATAGGGTTCGCCGTCCGGCCGGGTGAAATAGGCTTTGGCCCACCGGGTTCTCGCCTGGGGCGCGGGGCCGTTGATCATGCCGGCCAGGCGCGGGCTGACCACGAAGCCGTCGCGCGCCAGGCGTTCGGCTTCGCCGAACAGGTCGCGCCATTCCAGCCGGCCGTGATCCTTCTGCGCCATCGCCAGCATGGCCACCGCGCCCGGCGCGCCGGTCGAGCGCCCCGACAACAGGGCGTCGATGAAGGCCAGCGGCTTGCCGTCCTCATAGAACAGTTCGGGCGTGGCCGAGGCCGGCGCCGTCTCGCGCCCGTCATAAGCCGTCACATGGCCGGTCGCCGCCTCATAGCT
>NZ_JMQR01000129.1:0-8181 GCF_000698025.1 Brevundimonas sp. EAKA
CCCCGGATCCTCGTGGAGAGCGCGTTCATGATCCCCTTCATCGACCTTCAGGCCCAGCGCCTGCGTCTCGCAGGCAAGATCGAGGCCGCCGTTCAGGAGGCCGTCGTCGGCGGCGCCTGGGTCATGGGGCCTCAGGTCCGTCAGTTCGAAGCCGAACTCGCCGCCTTCGGCCGGGCCGAACACGCCCTGGGCTGCGCCAACGGCACCGACGCCCTGGCCCTGCCGCTGATGGCCTGGGGAATCGGACGCGGCGACGCGGTCTTCGTGCCCAGCTTCACCTTCGCCGCCACCGCCGAGGTCGTGCCCTGGTTCGACGCCGAGCCGGTCTTCGTCGATGTGGACGCCGACACCTACAATATGGACCCGGCCGCGCTGGAGCGCGCCATCGAGGGAATCAAGGCCGAGGGCCGCCTGACCCCGCGCGTGGTCATCGCCGTCGACCTGTTCGGCCAGCCCGCCGATTATCCGGCGATCAGGGCGATCTGCGACAGGCACGGCCTGAAGCTGATCGCGGATTCGGCCCAGGGTTTCGGCTGCACCATCGGCGGGGAGCACCCGCTGAAATGGGCCGACATCACCACCACCAGCTTCTTCCCGGCCAAGCCCCTGGGCTGCTACGGCGACGGGGGGGCGGTGCTGACCAATGACCACGAACTGGCCCAGCTGATCGATTCCGTCCGCGTGCACGGCAAGGCGGTGGCGGTGGACCTGAAGGACCGCGTCTTCGATCACGACCCCAAATATCTGAACATGCGGATCGGCCTGAACAGCCGTCTGGACACGATCCAGGCCGCCGTGCTGATCGAGAAGCTGAAGGTGTTCGGTGAAGAGATCACGTGGCGCAACCGGATCGCCGCCCGCTACAATGAGGGTCTGCGCCCACACGTCGCCAAGGTTCCCGACGTTCCGGCGGGCAATATCTCCAACTGGGCGCAATATACGGTCGAACACCCCGACCGCGACGGCCTGATCGCCCATCTGAAGACCCATGACGTGCCGACCGCCGTCTATTATCCGATCCCGCTGCACCTGCAGCCGGCCTATGAGCATTTCCCGCGAGGGGCCGGCGGCCTGCCGGTGACCGAACGTCTGAAGGACGTGGTCTTCAGCCTGCCGATGCACGCCGATCTGGACGAGGCGACCCAGGACAAGGTCATCGCCGCCGTCGCCAGCTACAAGGGCCAAGCCTGATGCCGAACACCCCCGTCCTCAAGTTCGGCGTCGCCGGCGTCGGCGTCATGGGCCGTAACCATGCGCGCGTCGCCTCCGAGATGCGCGAGTTCGACCTGACCACGGTCTTCGACCCGGATGCGGTCGTCGCCGATGGGGTCGCCGCCGCCTATGAGGCGGCGCCGGTCACGACCGCCCAGGCCTTCGTCGACGCCGGCCTGGACGCGGCTGTCGTGGCCACGCCCAACCGATTCCATGCCGAAATCGGCGTCGCCCTGCTGGAAAAGGGCGTCCACGTCCTGGTCGAAAAGCCGATCGCCGCCACCGTGGCCGACGCCCAGCGGATGATCGACGCCGCCAAGGCCAATGACCGCGTCCTGATGGTCGGCCAGGTCGAACGCTTCAATCCGGCGGTGGACACGGTCAAGCGCGCCGTCGCCGACGACGAGATCATCTCCATCCAGATCACCCGCGTCGGCCCCTTCCCGCCGCGCATGGGCGAGGTCGGCGTGGTCATCGACCTGGCGGTGCATGACATCGACATCATCCGCCACCTGACCGGATCCGAGATCGTCGAGGTCCAGCCGCAACTGGCCCGCACCCGCGCCGAGCGCGAGGATACGGCCCTGCTGCAGTTCCGGCTCGACAATGGCGTAATCGCCCACATCACGACCAACTGGGTCACGCCCTACAAGACCCGCACCCTGCAGGTCGCCACCAAGACCAAATTCATCGTCGCCGACCTGATCACCCGCCAGGTGACGGAGTATTTTGGGCAGCAGCCCGACGGCTCCTATTCGACCCGGATGCTGAACAGCTGGCCGGCCGAACCGCTGAGGAAGGAGCTGGAGGCCTTCGCCCGCGCCATCCACACCGGCGAAACCCCGGCGGTGACGGGCGAAGACGGCCTGCGCAATCTGGAAGTCGCCCTGCGCTGCCTGGGCGAGGCCTAAAGTCGCCGCAATGGCCGGGGAAGGAAGAGACATGCGCTCGCCCCTCGCTCCCGTTCTCATCGCCTTGCTGACCCTGTCGGCGGCCGCGCCCGCGCACGCCGACACCCGCTATCTGTCCTACAACGCCTCGGACCGCATCACCCAGGCCCTGACCAAGGGGATCACCCTCCAGGTCCGGCGCGGCCTGTTCGGGGCGATCAGCGTGGAACGGCTGTTCTCGACCACCGCGCGCGGTTCGGCCGACTTCACCCGGGGCGGGCCGAACGAGGCGCGGCGCGTCCTGCCCGAGGGGGCGAACGAGAGCGACCTCTATGCCATCGAACAGAGCGGCGACGGACGGGGTCTGGCCCGCGCCCTGTGTCCCGGCGCGAACGACGTCTGGCTGGTGATGAGCCGCATCCGCGCGCCCCGCCCGCTGACGATACAGGCGGTCGGCCGCTGGGCCGACGGGACCTACCGCCATTGCGTGACGCTGAGTTACGACTGGCGCGGCGAATGGCAGACGGCGCCGGTCTCGCCGTTTGCGGACACGGACTCCTAGATCCAGCCCGTTCCGCCGACGGCGCGCCCTTTCGCCCGCCACGCCTGGTCGTCTATCTTCATGGCTGGAGAGGCGTTCGGAGAGACAGCGATGCGATGGGCCCTGCCCCTGGCGGTTCTGATCGGCGTGGTCGCCGCCCTGCTGACCTGGACCCGGCCGGGCGCGTCCATCCCGTCGATCACCGACGCGCCGGTCACGGTCTATCTGCTCGACAACGGCTTCCACACCGATCTGGCCGTGCCCCGCGCGGCGCTGGAACGACGCGGCGGGCCGCTTGGACAGGCCGTCGCGGACCTGGCGCCCGGCGACTGGATTCTGATCGGCTGGGGCGACGCCGCCTTCTATGTCGATCAAAGTCCGATCTCGGACCGGCTGCCTGACGGCGCGCGCGCCTTCTTCCGGCCCGGCAATCCCTCCGTCGTCATGCTGGACCCGGAGAGTCTGGACCCCCGCGACCGCCACGCCGCCGATCGACGCGCGGCCCTGCGCCTCCCGCCCGGCGCCTTCGACCGAATGGCGGGACGGATCGAGTCCTCGCTCGACCTCGCAGACGGGGGGCCGCGTGTCGCGACCGCTCGCGCCGGCGACGACGCCCGCTTCTTCGCCAGCCGGGAGAGCTTTTCGATCCTGCACCTGTGCAACCACTGGACGGCCGGTGCGCTGAACGCCGGCGGGGTGGCGATCCGCCCGGCGCGCTCGGCGTTTTCGGGCGAGGTGATGCGGTCCGTCAGAGCGGCGGAACTGGACAGGGCGGCTCCACGCGCCTAGACAGCCCGACTTTCGCTTATCCGGCCGGGTCCGAGCCCCGGCGGGCGAACAAGAAGGAGCGGCCGATGGCCCACAAACAGCATACCCGCAATTCCTCCGGCCCGGCCGGTCCGAGCCAACGTCAGCTGCGCGCCGGCGAACTGATCCGTCACGCCCTGGTCGACATCCTGCGTGAGGAGGACATCCACGACGAGGCCCTCGCCGACGTGTCCGTCACCGTGACCGAGGTCCGCCTGTCGCCGGACCTGAAACACGCCACCTGTTTCGTCGAACCCCTGGGCGCCGGCGTCGAGGCCGCCCCGACCACGGGCCACGAGAGCGAGATCATCAAGGCGCTGAACGTCCACGCCAAATTCCTGCGCGGCCAGTTGGGCCGGCGTCTGGACATGAAGTTCACGCCGGACCTGCGCTTCCGCCACGACGAAAGCTTCGACGCCGCCAGCCATCTCGACCGTCTGTTCGAAGACCCCCGCGTCCGCGCCGACCTGGAACGCCGCGACGAGGAAGAGGGCGACTCCTGATGTCGCGGCCTCAAGTAGCGCGAAGCGCGGTAGGCCAAGCATCGTGGCATCAACAAGCATCGTGGCCTCAAGTAGCGCGAAGCGCGATAGGCCCGGCATAATGGCTCGTAAGAAGAAGGGCGACGTCGTCGACGGCTGGGTGTGCCTGGACAAGCCGTTCGAGATGGGATCGACCGAGGCGGTCAGCCGCATCCGCCGCCTGTTCAACGCCCAGAAGGCCGGTCACGCCGGGACGCTGGATCCGCTGGCCAGCGGCATCCTGCCCATAGCGCTCGGCGAGGCGACCAAGACCGTGCCGATGATGATGGAGGCGCAGAAGGTCTATCGCTTCACCATCAACTGGGGCGTATCGACCGACAGCGTGGACCGCGAGGGCGAGATCATCGGCCGCTCGGACGTGCGGCCCTCGGTGGATCAGGTGAAGGCCGCCCTGCCCGCCTTCGTCGGAGAGATCGACCAGACCCCGCCCCGTTTCTCAGCCATCAAGGTGGACGGCGCCCGCGCCTATGACCTAGCCCGCGACGGGGTCGAGTTCGAGCTTCAGTCCCGCCGCGTCACCATCCATTCGGCCGAGGTCACCGACGCCCCGGACGCCGACCATGTCGAACTGACCATCCGCACCGGCAAGGGCGTCTATGTCCGGTCGCTGGCGCGCGATCTGGCGGCCGTTCTGGGCGCCGAGGGGCATGTTTCAGCCCTGCGGCGCGAGCGGGTGGGACCGTTTCATACCGAAAACGCCGTGACGCTGGATTTTCTCGAGGATTTGGTGCATAGGGGCGCCGCCTCGGAAGGCTTGCTTCCCGTTGCGACCGCCCTGGACGACATCCCGGAGCTGGCCGTGACGGATCAGGACGCCTTCTCGCTTCGGCAGGGACGCCCGATCGTTCTGCTCCCCCGTCAGGTGGAAACCCTCAAGGATCGCCTTTCCGGCGGTTCGCGAACGGTTTCAGCCTTTCAGGGGCAGACCCTCGTCGCACTCTGCCAGTTGCGGGCCGGCCGGCTAGAACCCGACCGCGTTTTCAACCTCTAGGCCCGCGCCATCCGGCAAGGGCCGAGACCCCACGGCCTCAAGTAGCGCGAAGCGCGATAGGCCAAGAAAGGACTCTACGATGTCGGTTACTGCTGAACGCAAGCACGAGATCATCGCCGATAACGCCCGCACCGCTGGCGACACCGGCTCGGCCGAAGTTCAGGTCGCGATCCTGTCGGAACGCATCTCCAACCTGACCGAACACTTCAAGACCCACAAGAAGGACAACCACTCGCGTCGTGGCCTTCTGAAGATGGTGTCGCAACGTCGCCGCCTGCTCGACCACCTGAACAAGGTCGACGCCGGTCGCTACCAGGCGCTCATCGCCAAGCTGGGCCTGCGCCGCTAAGGCGTCGGATCAGTGTAGAATACGCTTTCGAGGCGCGGGCGGTCACGTCCGCGCCTCGTTGTGCGACTAGAGACGACCTGTGCGCCGCAGGACTTACGGCGCAGCTGCGAGGGCCATGCCGGTCCTCTCCCGGTCGACCGCGATGGCGCGGCGACCTCTGGATCGAAGGACTGAACGCCGACGCATCCGCCCCCAATGATGGGACCCCGCACGGAATACGCCGTCCGGGATACGAAAGACGAAATATGTTCGATATCAAACGCAAGACGATCGAGTGGGCCGGACGCCCGCTGACCCTGGAAACGGGCCGCATCGCCCGCCAGGCCGACGGCGCCGTGCTGGCGACCTACGGCGAGACCGTGGTTCTGGCCACCGTCGTCTATGGCCGTTCGCCCAAGCCGGGTCTGGATTTCTTCCCCCTGACCGTCAACTACCAGGAAAAGACCTTCGCCGCCGGCAAGATTCCGGGTGGCTACTTCAAGCGTGAAGGCCGTCCCAGCGAGAAGGAAACCCTGGTTTCCCGCCTGATCGACCGCCCGATCCGCCCGCTGTTCGTCAAGGGCTTCAAGAACGAGACCCAGGTCGTCATCACCGTGCTGCAGCACGACATGGAAAACGATCCGGACGTCCTGGGCATGGTCGCCGCCTCGGCCGCCCTGACCATCTCGGGCGTGCCCTTCATGGGCCCCATCGGCGCCGCGCGCGTCGGCCTGATCGACGGCGAACTGGTTCTGAACCCGACGGTCGACCAGATCCCGGCCTCTGACCTGGACCTCGTGGTCGCCGGCACGCAAGACGCCCTGATGATGGTCGAATCCGAAGCCAAGGAGCTGTCGGAAGAGAAGATGCTCGAGGCGCTGATGTTCGCGCACGCCGGCATGCAGCCGGTAATCGACGCCATCATCGATCTGGCCGAACACGCCGCCAAGGAGCCCTTCGACTTCCAGGCCGAAGACCACTCCGACGTCGTCACCTCGATCAAGAAGCTGGTCGGCGAGGACATCAAGGCCGCCTACACCCACCCCGGCAAGTACGACCGTCGCTCGGGCGTCGATGCGGCCAAGAAGACCGCCGCCGCCGCCCTGGTGAAGACCGACGAGAACCCCGAGGGCGTCGACAGCTCCAAGTTCGCGGCCGCCTTCAAGGAATGTGAAGCCGACGTCCTGCGTCGCGACATCATCGAGAACGCCCACCGCGTCGACGGCCGCGCCCTCGACAAGGTCCGCGCCATCGTGTCGGAAGTCGGCGTCCTGCCGCGCACCCACGGTTCGGCCCTGTTCACGCGTGGGGAAACCCAGGCCCTGGTCGTCGCCACCCTGGGCACCGGCGAGGACGAGCAGTACATCGACAGCCTGCAGGGCACCTACAAGGAAAGCTTCCTGCTGCACTACAACTTCCCCCCCTATTCGGTGGGTGAAGCCGGCCGCATGGGTTCGCCCGGCCGTCGCGAAATCGGTCACGGCAAGCTGGCCTGGCGCGCGATCCGTCCGATGCTGCCGTCGAAGGAAGACTTCCCCTACACCATCCGCCTGGTCTCCGAGATCACCGAGTCGAACGGCTCGTCCTCGATGGCCACGGTCTGCGGTTCGTCGCTGGCCCTGATGGACGCCGGCGTGCCGCTGATCCGTCCGGTCTCGGGCATCGCCATGGGCCTGATCCTGGAGCCGTCGGGCGAGTTCGCCATCCTGTCGGACATCCTGGGTGACGAAGATCACCTGGGCGACATGGACTTCAAGGTCGCCGGCACATCGGAAGGCATCACCAGCCTTCAGATGGACATCAAGGTCGCCGGGATCACCAAGGAGATCATGAAACAGGCCCTGACCCAGGCCTCGGCCGGTCGCCTCCACATCCTGGACGAGATGTCCAAGGCCATGGATGCGCCGCGCGCCGAACTGGGCGAGCACGCGCCGAAGATCGAAACCATCAAGATCGCGGTCGACAAGATCCGTGAAGTGATCGGTTCGGGCGGCAAGGTGATCCGCGAGATCGTCGAGAAGACCGGCGCCAAGATCGACATCGGCGACGACGGCACCATCAAGGTCGCCGCCAACGACCAGGAAAAGATCGACGCCGCCAAGGCCTGGATCCAGTCCATCGCCTCGGAACCGGAAGTCGGAACCATCTACTCCGGCAAGGTCGTCAAGGTCGTCGATTTCGGCGCCTTCGTGAACTTCTTCGGCGCCAAGGACGGCCTGGTCCACGTGTCCCAGATCGCTCTGGAACGCGTCGCCAACCCGGCCGACGTCCTGACGGAAGGCCAGGAGGTCAAGGTCAAGTTCCTGGGCTTCGACGATCGCGGCAAGACCAAGCTGTCGATGAAGGTCGTCGATCAGACCACGGGTGAAGACCTGACCGACAAGATCAACGCCGAGCGCGCCGAGCGCGGCGAAGAGCCCCTGTCGGACGACACCGGCGGCCGTCCCAAGCGCGAAGGCGGCGGTGATCGCGGTGGCGATCGCGGTCGTCGCCGTCGCGACTAGGACTGAGCCACACGGCTGAATGAGAAGGCCCCGCCGGCGACGGCGGGGCCTTTTTCATGGCGGCCTGTCCTAAGACCGGCACGCCGCCGGCGGATCGCCGTCGCGCGCCCACAATTTGCAGGACCGGTCGATCTCGCCCTGGATCAGGTCGCAGGGGTTGGCGGCGTTGCAGGGCGGGGGGGTCGCAGGGCTGACCTGGATGCAGCGTTCCACCAGGCGCGCGGACGCCGCCTCGCCGATCTGCTCACGACAGGGGATTTCACTGGCGGGAATCCGCTCGGGCCTCATGTCCGGTCCTTTCGGAATCCGGGCCTGAGTGTCTTCCGACGGCGCCGGCGTCGGCGCTGCGGGGGTCCCGGCCGGGGC
>NZ_JMQR01000130.1:0-8164 GCF_000698025.1 Brevundimonas sp. EAKA
GGTTGCACAGGCCCTGGGTGCCGGAGACGGCGCGCACGGTGCCGATGTCGCCCGAGCGGTAGCCGCCTTCGAGTTCAACGCGCCAGTTGGGGTTGAAGCGATAGCCGAGACGGGCGAAAGCCGCCCAACCGTCGTTCACTTCATAGTTCCAGTTGGCGCCCGTCGTCGACGATTCGGCGTTGATGTCGTCGATCATGTGGTAACCGGCGTCGATCGCGCCGTACCAGCCGTTCGGTTCCGCCGAGGCCGCGCCAGCTGCGAACAGCCCTGCGACGGCGACGGAGGCGAGAAGTTTGAGCTTCATAGCTTCCTCAATCTGTAAAATGCCTGAAGCCGAGCTGCTGCCCGACGTTCCCGAGCCAAACGGCATCGCTGGCCGGTTGTTCCGCCCGCCTGGGATGAATGTGGCGACTGTGGCGCCGTTTCAACACAATGGGCGAACGAGGGTCGGGAAACCGCGCCGTTCGTGACGTGTCGCGGCTTGCGTTGACGCCGCGTGAGGGGCCTAAGTTCGTCGCAGAGGAAACCGTTCTGGTCTCAAGTCGCGCGTAAGGCGCGACAGGCCCGCCCAACACAGAAGGATCTCCGTCATGCGTGAAGCCGTCATCGTCTCCACCGCCCGCACTCCCACCGGCCGGGCCTATCGCGGGGCCTTCAACGACACCCAGGCCCAGCGGCTGGGCGCCCATGCGGTGAAACACGCGGTCCAGCGCGCCGGCGTCGATCCGGCCGAGATCGAGGACGTGATTATGGGCGCGGCCCTGCAGCAGGGTTCGACCGGCACCAACGTCGCCCGCCAGATCGCCCTGGCCGCCGGCCTGCCCTCTTCGGTTCCAGGCATGAGTCTGGACCGCCAGTGCGCCTCGGGCCTGATGGGGATCGCCACGGCGGCCAAACAGGTGATGTTCGACCAGCAGAAGATGGCGGTCGGCGGCGGGCTCGAGAGCATCTCCCTGGTCCAGAACCAGTACATGAACCTGTACCGGGCCAAGGACGAGGCTCTGCTGAAGCTGGCGCCCCACATGTATATGTCGATGCTGGAGACGGCCGAGGTCGTGGCCCGCCGCTATGACATCAGCCGCGACCGCCAGGACGAATACGCGCTTCAGTCCCAGCAGCGCACGGCGGCGGCCCAGGCGGCAGGCCGGCTCGACGCCGAGATCGTACCCATGACCACCACCATGCTGGTCACGGACAAGGCGACCGGCGAGACCACCTCCAGGGAGATCACCCTTTCGAAGGACGAGGGCAACCGGCCCGAAACCACCCTGGAGGGGCTGAAGACCCTGAAGCCGGTCTTCGGCGGCGGCGAGGAGATCGAGCAGGGCGAATACATCACCGCCGGCAACGCCTCCCAGTTGTCGGACGGCGCCTCGGCCTGCGTCATCATGGAGGCCGGCGAGGCGGTGAAGCGCAATCTCCAGCCGCTCGGCGCCTATCGCGGCATGGCGGTGGCGGGGGTGGAGCCCGACGAGATGGGCATCGGCCCAGTGTACGCCGTGCCCAAACTGCTGAAGCGCCACGGCCTGACGGTCGACGACATCGGCATCTGGGAGCTGAACGAGGCCTTCGCGGTCCAGGTCCTCTACTGCCGCGACACCCTGGGAATCCCGGACGAACTGCTGAACGTCTCGGGCGGCGCCATCTCCATCGGCCACCCCTACGGCATGTCCGGCGCCCGCATGACCGGCCACGTCCTGATCGAGGGCAAGCGGCGCGGCGCAAAATACGGCGTCGTCACCATGTGCATCGGCGGCGGCATGGGCGCGGCCGGGCTATTCGAGATCTTCTGAGGTTCCCGTCTCCTCCCTGTCGCGTAGCGATGGGGAGGATACGTCTAAACCTTCTCGCTGACCTTGATCGCCACCCGGCAGCCGGCCTTGATCACCCCGCTCAGCAGCCGATAGGCCGGGGCTTCGCGGCTGCCGTGTTCGATGGCATGATCGTGGTGGGCCAGCTCCTCGTCGCGGAACTGTTTCAGTTCGGCGGCCAGCGCGGGATCGCGCTCGCCGATCTCGGCGATCTGTTCGGCGTAGTGTTTCTCGATCACGCTCTCGACCGCCTCGGTGCAGGCGTGGGCCGCCTTCTCGCCCATCAGGGCCGTGCCCGCGCCCAGGGCCGAGGCCGCGATCCGCCACAGCGGCGTCATCGCCGTGGGCCGCACCCGGCGTTCGTTCAACAGCCGTTCGAACCGGGCCAGATGCACGGCCTCCTGATCCTGCATCTCGCCCAGGTCGCGCACCATGCCGCCGTGCGCCTTGCGGCCCTCGAACACGGCCTTCTGGGCGCGATAGATCAGGACCGCCGCATATTCGCCGGCGTGATCGACCCGCAGGATCTCATCCATCCGCGCCTTGTCGGCGCCGCGGCCTGGCCGGGGCAGAGGGGGACGAGGCCGGGAGTCGGGGGTCGCCGCGTCGGTCATGGCGTCAGGCCTTTTCGATCCGGGGGGCGCGGGCGTCCTTGGGGCGTTTGGCCGCCAGCAGGCTGAACCCCGCCAACGCGAGGGAGAGGAGGGCGTTCCAGCCGGCCATGGACAGGCCCAGCCAGCTCCAGGCCACGGCGTCGCACATGGCCACCCTCTGGGCCGGCCCCGTGCCGAGCGCCAGGGCGGTCAGGCTTTCCAGATCGACGCCGCCCCCGCCCATGCAGGTCGCGGGCAGGCTCCACCACTTGTACTCGCCGCCCATGTGGAAGACGGCGGTGACGGCGCCGGTGGCGAAGACGGCGGCCAGCAGGAAGGCGGCGATCCGGGGCGTGCCGCGCCGGCTGCCGCTCAGCAAGGTCCAGGCGGTGGCCACCGCCGCCACGGCGACCGCGCCCCAATAGACCTCGCGCTGTTTGAGGCAGAGGTTGCAGGGCGCCAGGCCCGCGAACCGCTCGAAGGCGTGGGCCGCGCCCAGCATGGCCAGCGACGCGGCCAGGGCGAAGGCGGTCCACCAACGGGTCATCAGGCGATAGATGTCTCTCATCGTGCAGCGGTCTTAACCCGCCAAGGCGTCGCCGTCGACTTACAGAAGCTTCAGCATCACGATCAGGGCGATCAACACCACCAGGCCGATCCCGGACCACAGCGCCAGGCGTTTCTCGACCTGGGCCAGCATGGCCGCGCCCCAGCGCTTCAGGATCCAGGCCTCGAGGAAGAACCGGCCGCCCCGGGTCACGACCGACGCCCCCATGAAGACCGGGAAACTGAAGGCCGCCAGGCCGGAGGCGATGGTCACCAGCTTGTAGGGAATGGGGGTCAACCCCTTGATCAGTATGACCCACAGCCCCCACTGGGCGAACCATTGGCGGAAATGATCCAGCCCGTCCGAATGGCCGAGAACCCGGAGGATCGCCAGGCCGAGATCGGTCAGGAAATAGCCGATGGCGTAGCCGAGAATCCCGCCCAGGACCGAGGCCAGGGTGCAGACCCCGGCGTAAAAATAAGCCTTCTCGGGCCGGGCCAGGATCATCGGCGCCAGCATCACGTCGGGCGGGATGGGGAAGAAGGAACTCTCGGCGAAGGCGACCATGGCCAGGGCGGGCGTCGCGTGGCGGCCTCGCGCCAGATTGAAGACGCCGTCATAGAGCTTGCGAAGCATGGAAATCCCCTGGCAGGGGCGACGCCCTAGCAAGACCTGCGTCCGACGTCACGCGCCGCGACATCGAAGCCCTCGCCGTCCGTTCCCGACGCCTCTAAAGGAGGCGGCATGACCCTCCCCTCTCCGTCCGGCCACGCCGACGACGTCAGCCACGACATCGCTCGCCTGTTGCGTCGGCTGTCCGACGACGGGGGCGAGGCCGGCCTGACCCTGGAAGAAATTCGCGACCGCCTGGACGAGCGCGCCTATGGGCTGCTGATCCTGCTGCTGTCGATTCCCTGCCTGGTCCCTGGCCTTTACGGCGTGCCCCAGGTGGTCGGGGTGGCCGTCATCCTGCTGGCCGGCCAGATGCTGGTGGGCCGGGAAGAGCCCTGGCTGCCGCGCTGGCTGCTGAAGCTGCGCGCCAGGGGTTCGTGGCTCAAGGGCATGGCCGATTTCGCCGAGTCGAAACTGGGCTGGATCGACCGGTTCTCCCGCCCCCGCCTGCGTCGCTTCGCCGATGGACCGGGCGAGAAGCTGGCGGCGGTCTTCATGATCCTGGCCACCCTGACCATCGTCCTGCCGATGACCAACACCATCCCCTCCGTGGCCCTGGCGCTTCTGTCGGTCGGCCTGATCCAGCGGGACGGCCTGTTCGTGATCGCCGGGGCGGCGGTGACGACGGCCTGGCTGACGCTCCTGGGCGTGGTGGCGACCGGCCTGCTGCTGGGCGCGGAATGGGCGACGCGCCTGCTGCCGGGCTGACCCCCTTCTTAAACGGAGGCGGGTTTTGGCAGTGCGATCCGGACGCCCATCCACAACAGGGCGCCGATAGCCGATATTCCGGCGTTGATGACCAGTCCGACGACCAGAAGAAACAGGAGAACGCCGACCGCCTGCACAGGCGAAGTGGCCGGAGCGCCGTTCATGAAGAACAGACCAGGCGACAGAAATGCGAGAAGTAGTCCCAACAGGGCCATCAGCACCTGAAACGTCGCCGCCACCGTGAATGTGACCAGGAACAGTCCGCCAAACGGTGCGCGTTTTAGATAGTCCATGTCTGTCTCCCCCAATGGCCACCCATCTGACACGCCAGGATTGCGGATGTCCATCAGAACTCCCTCACCCATCACGACCCCGTGGGACCGCCTTGGCTCTGTCGTCATCCGCGACTAGGTTCCGCGCCAATCGGCGGCCCCTTTCGGTTAAGCCCGCCACAGAAGCTACGCGGGAGACGCGCCATGAACGACATGACCCCCACCTCTGATCAGGCCCCTGCCCAGACGACGGCGGAACAGATCAACCTGGAAAACCCCCTCGGCGTCGATGGATTCGAATTCGTCGAATTCACCGGCCCGGAACCGAAGGCGATGATTTCGCGCCTTGAAATGATGGGCTTCACCCAGACTCATGTGAACCCGAAGACCGACGTGGTGCGCCTGAAACAGGGCGACATCTCCTTCCTGGTCCACCGCACGCCGAACGGTCAGGCCCAGGCCTTCGCCGCCGACCACGGCCCCTCGGCCAACGGCATGGCCTTCCGCACCAATGACGCCAAGGCCGCCTATGAGGGCGCGCTCCAACGCGGCGCCGTGGCGGCGACCGATGCGAACGGCGGGGCGCTGGGCGACTATCCCTATATCCTCCAGGGCATCGGCGGTTCGCTGCTGTACGTCATCGACCAGTATGGCGACGCCGGCTCGCTGTACGACGCCTGGGACGAGATCGAGGGCTGGGAAGAGGCCGAGCGCAAGAATTCGATGGGTCTCGAGATCCTGGACCACCTGACCCACAATGTCCGTCGCGGCCAGATGCGGACCTGGTCGGGCTTCTACGGCTCGGTGTTCAATTTCGAAGAGCAGAAGTATTTCGACATCAAGGGCAAGGCGACCGGCCTGTTCTCGCAGGCCATGATCGCGCCCGACCGCGCCATCCGCATCCCCCTGAACGAAAGCCAGGACGACAATTCCCAGATCGAGGAATTCCTGCGCCGCTACAACGGCGAGGGCATCCAGCACATCGCCCTGACCACCGAGAACATCTTCGAGACGGTCGAGGCCATGCGCGCGCGCGGCGTCGACTTCCAGGACACGATCGAGACCTATTTCGAGCTGATCGACAAACGCCTGCCCAACCATGGCGAGGACGTGGAGCGGATGCGCAAGAACCGCATCCTGATCGACGGTTCGGACGAGGAAGGCCTGCTGCTGCAAATCTTCACCCAGGACACCTTCGGCCCGATCTTCTTCGAGATCATCCAGCGCAAGGGCAACGAGGGTTTCGGCAACGGCAATTTCCAGGCCCTGTTCGACTCCATCGAACTGGACCAGATCCGTCGCGGCGTCATCAAGGTCGACGCCTGAATGCGGATGCGGCCGCCGACCTGGCTGCCCTGGCTCGGCCCGGCCCTCGCGGCCGGCGCCGGCGCCCTGGCGGGGGAGTTCTGGCTGGGCGGCGGGTTCTGGACGGTCCTGCTCGCCGCCCTGATCTGCGGCTTCGCTCCCATCGTCGCCTATCGGGTGTGGAAGCGGCTGCACCATCGGGAGTGATGGGCCGCGTCTGCCCCCTACTCCCGTCGCTCTCGGGCGTGTCCCCGCACAATTTCATCCACCTCGTGCTTGAAAACGCACCGCTTTTCAGATTGTCGCACCCATCGACCTGACATCGCCGGGGGTCGGGTTACAATCCACCGACGGAGGGACCGACCATGATGCGATCTGGACGAATTGCACTAATTACACTCTGTTTTTCCATCGTCGCCAGCCTTGCCCACGCCCAGGACCCGGCCGCTCCCCTCTGGTCCCTGGCCATCCACGGCGGGGCGGGGGTGATCGAGCGGGCCGGCCTGACCCCGGCTCAGGACGCCGCCTATCGCGCCGCCCTGCAACGGGCGCTGGACGCCGGATCGGCGGTGCTCGCGCGCGACGGCTCGGCGCTGGACGCGGTCCAGGCCGCCGTCCAGGTCATGGAGGACGATCCCCTGTTCAACGCCGGGCGGGGCGCCGTCTTCACTGCGGCCGGACGTAACGAGTTGGACGCCGCCGTCATGAACGGCGCGGACCTGACCGCCGGCGCCGTCGCCGGGCTGACCACCACCCGCCACCCGGTCGCCGCCGCCCGCGCCGTGATGGAACAGTCGCCCCACGTCATGCTGATCGGCCCCGGCGCCGACGCCTTCGCCGCCCAGGCCGGGCTGGAACAGGTCGATCCGGCCTTCTTCTTCACCGAACGCCGCTGGCAGGGCCTGATCAAGGCCCTGACCGAGGCCGGCTTGCCCCTGCCCGCCCGTCCTGCCGACGTATCGACGCCGGGAGCCCAGGCCGCCGTCGCCCCCCCGCTGAACGAGAGGAAGTTCGGCACCGTCGGCGCCGTGGCCCTGGACAGTCGGGGCCGCCTCGCCGCCGCCACCTCGACCGGCGGCATGACCGCCAAACGCTGGGGCCGGGTGGGCGACGTGCCGATCATCGGCGCCGGAACCTACGCCTCCAACGCCGACGGCTGCGCCGTCTCGGCCACCGGCTCGGGCGAATATTTCATCCGCTCGACCGTGGCGCGCGACATCTGTCGCCGCACCGCCGACGGCGCGACCGTCCAGGCGGCGGCCGAAGCCGAGATCGCCGACGTCGGCTCGATCGGCGGCGACGGCGGCGTCATCGTCATGGGTCTGACCGGAACCCCGGCCTTCGCCATGAACACCTCGGGCATGTATCGGGGGGCGGCGTCTTCGACGGCCGCCGCGCGCGTCGCGATCTACGCCGACGAACCCTGAGCCCCGATTTCAGACGATTCATACGTTTCATACCCTCTTTTTTTCAGACAGACCCCATGAGCCCGACCGACGACGAACTGACCGTGATGGCCGAGGAAGAGCTGGACGCCGCCTGCGCCATGCCCTTCGTCGAACTGAAGAAGATCACCCCCTGGGGCGACTCCTATGTCGGCTTCGCCCCGTCCGGCCGCGAGGTCGAGGTGGAGCGCCGCTATCTGTGGGCGGTCGAACCCGCAGGCGGGGTGGTCGTCGAGGTCGAGGTGCGCGACCCCGCCGCCCGCGCCGGCGCTGAGGCCAAGGCCCTGCTCACCGAACATCGTTAACCTTTCACTTGGCCCAGCTTCGCCGCTGCGGCATGATGTGGCGAGTGGGGGATGACAATGCTGCCGACACAAACCGACTTTCCCGCCGAGGTTGTTGCGACGCCCGTGATCTGGGACGGCGCGACCGCGTTCATCCTCTCGATCCTGAGCGCCGTGGCCGCCGCCGTCATTGCGAACTGGCTGGGCGTAAACGGCGAGCGTCGGCGACAGGAAGTCGTCCTGGTCACGATCATCAAGCGCAAGTACGAGATCATTCTGCAAGCGTCAGAACGCGCCATTCGCGCGGTCGGCGACGGAGAGCCGGCGGCGCGAGAGCTTGTGGCGACCGTCCGTCGCGAACTGGGATTTGTTCTGACCATCTGTTCTGGTCTTCCGCTCAAGAAGCTGGATGACGCGCTGGACGGCAAGGCGGCCGACAAGCCCAAGCCGAAGCCCCCGGAACCGAGCCCGCCCCCTGTGCGACCGGTCCCGATCAGCTACAAGCTGGAAGAGGCGAAGGTTCTCAC
>NZ_JMQR01000131.1:0-7988 GCF_000698025.1 Brevundimonas sp. EAKA
CTCTCTAAACGGGCCGCTTAACCGACAACCCGACGCGAGCTCCGCATGGCGACGCCCTGCGGCGGCTACGCGCGCGCAAACTACGAAGGAAGACGTCGCCCCTTGGACGCCTCGGACATCAGTCATGACGAACGCGACGCCATGGTGCGCGCGGCGCTGGCCGAACAGGGCGACAGCGGCGTGACGCCGCGCCACACGCTGTTCTTCTTCCTGGGCGACGAAGACGCCCATGGCGACCTGTGCGAGGTGGCGCGGCGCGCCGGCTTCATCGCGCGCGGCGACGGCGACATGACGATTCTCGAGACCACCATGGCCGTCGACGCGGAGAGTTTCGCTCCCGTCTCGTCCATGATGCAGACCTGGGCCGCGGCCTTCCAGCTGGAGTACGACGGCTGGGAATGCGCGGTCGTGACCCATTAGCGTTCAATAAGAAGAAGAGCTGGCGATGCCCAAGCGCACAGACATAAAGTCCATCCTCATCATCGGCGCCGGCCCGATCGTCATCGGTCAGGCGTGCGAGTTCGACTATTCCGGCGTCCAGGCCTGCAAGGCGCTGAAGGCCGAGGGGTACCGGGTCATCCTGGTCAACTCGAACCCCGCCACCATCATGACCGACCCCGAGGTGGCCGACGCCACCTATATCGAGCCGATCACGCCCGAGATGGTCGAGAAGATCATCGCCAAGGAGCGCCCCGACGCGCTTCTGCCGACCATGGGCGGCCAGACGGCGCTGAACACCGCCCTGGCCCTGGACGCCTCGGGCGCGCTGGCGAAATACGGAGTCGAGATGATCGGCGCGAAGGCCGACGTGATCGACAAGGCCGAGGATCGCCAGAAATTCCGTGACGCCATGGACAAGCTGGGCCTTGAAAGCCCCCGCTCCAAGGCCGCCCATTCGATGGAAGAGGCGCTGGAGGGGCTGGAGTTCGTCGGCCTGCCCGCCGTCATTCGTCCCTCCTTCACCCTGGCCGGCACCGGCGGCGGCATCGCCTTCAACCGCGAGGAGTTCGAGGAGATCGTCCTGCGCGGCCTCGACCTGTCGCCGACCACCGAAGTCCTGATCGAGGAATCGGTGCTGGGCTGGAAGGAATACGAGATGGAGGTCGTCCGCGACACGGCGGACAACTGCATCATCATCTGCTCGATCGAGAACATCGACCCGATGGGCGTCCACACGGGCGACTCCATCACCGTCGCCCCTGCCCTGACGCTGACCGACAAGGAATATCAGCGGATGCGGACCGGCTCGATCAACGTCCTTCGCGAGATCGGCGTCGAGACCGGCGGATCGAACGTCCAGTGGGCCATCAATCCGGCCGACGGCCGGATGGTGGTGATCGAGATGAACCCGCGCGTGTCGCGCTCGTCCGCCCTGGCCTCCAAGGCCACCGGCTTCCCCATCGCCAAGGTCGCGGCCCGTCTGGCCGTCGGCTACACCCTGGACGAACTGCAAAACGACATCACCCAGGTCACGCCGGCCAGCTTCGAGCCGAGCATCGACTATGTCGTCACCAAGATCCCCCGCTTCGCCTTCGAGAAATACCCCGGCTCGGAGCCCCTGCTGGGCACCTCGATGAAGTCGGTGGGCGAGGTCATGGCCATCGGCCGCACATTCCAGGAATCGATGCAGAAGGCCCTTCGCGGGCTTGAGACCGGCCTGTCCGGCTTCGACGAGATCGAGATCGAAGGCGTCGCTGACGTCGAGGACGCCGGCGCCGCCCGCGCCGCCGTGGTCCGCGCCCTGGGCATCCCTACGCCCGACCGCATCCGCGTCATCGCCCAGGCCTTCCGCCACGGCCTGACGGTCGAAGAGGTCAACGCCGCCTGCTCCTACGAGCCGTGGTTCCTGCGCCAGATCGCCGACATCGTGCGCGAGGAAGGCCATGTCCGGGTCAAGGGCCTGCCGACCGACCCGACCGAGTTCCGCCGCCTGAAGGCCAAGGGCTTCTCCGACGCCCGCCTGGCCCATCTTGTCGGGTCCACGGAAAAGGCCGTGCGCCTGGCCCGTCGCGGCCTGAACGTCCGCCCGGTGTTCAAGCGGATCGACACCTGCGCGGCCGAGTTCGCCAGCGCCACCGCCTATATGTATTCGACCTATGAGACCGGCGCCCTGGGCCAGATCCCCGAGTGCGAGTCCCAGCCGTCGGACAAGAAGAAGGCCATCATCCTGGGCGGCGGTCCGAACCGGATCGGCCAGGGGATCGAGTTCGACTACTGCTGCTGCCACGCGGCCTTCGCCTTCGACGACATCGGCGTCGAGTCGATCATGGTCAACTGCAACCCCGAGACCGTCTCGACCGACTACGACACCTCCGACCGCCTGTATTTCGAGCCCCTGACGGCCGAGGACGTGCTGGAGCTGATCGAGGTCGAACGTTCGAACGGCGACCTCATCGGCTGCGTCGTCCAGTTCGGCGGCCAGACCCCGCTCAAGCTGGCCCACGCCCTGCAAGAGGACAATATCCCCGTCCTGGGCACCAGCGTCGACTCCATCGACCTGGCCGAGGACCGCGAGCGGTTCCAGCAGATGCTGGAGGCCATCGGCCTGAAACAACCGCCCAACGGCCTGGCCCGCAGCGCCGAGGAGGCCGCGCAGAAGGCGGAAGAGGTCGGCTACCCCGTCGTCCTGCGCCCCTCCTACGTCCTGGGCGGCCGCGGCATGATGATCGTCCACGACCGCGAGCAGCTGGACCGCTACGTCCACGAGGCCATGCGCGTCTCGGGCTCCGACCCCGTCCTGATCGACCATTATCTGAACCGCGCCACCGAGGTGGACGTGGACGCCCTGTGCGACGACGAGACCGTCTTCGTCGCCGGCGTGCTGGAACATATCGAGGAAGCCGGCGTCCACTCGGGCGACAGCGCCTGCTCCATGCCGCCCTGGTCCCTGTCGGCCGAGACGGTGGCTGAGCTGAAGCGCCAGACCACCGAAATGGCCAAGGCCCTGAAGGTCCGCGGCCTGATGAACGTCCAGTTCGCCATCGAGGAGCCGCACAGCGAGAACCCGCGCATCTTCGTGCTGGAGGTCAACCCGCGCGCGTCCCGCACGGCGCCCTTCGTGGCCAAGACCATCGGCCAGCCGATCGCCTCCATCGCCGCCAAGGTCATGGCCGGCGTGCCGCTGAAATCCTTCGGCCTGACCGACAAGCCCTATGACCATATCGCGGTCAAGGAAGCCGTCTTCCCCTTCGCCCGCTTCGCCGGGGTGGACACCATCCTGGGCCCGGAAATGCGCTCGACCGGCGAGGTCATGGGCCTGGACTGGAAGCGTGAGGGCGAGGCCGACATGGCCCCCGCCTTCGCCCGCGCCTTCGCCAAGTCCCAGATCGGCGGCGGCACCACCCTGCCCACGGCCGGCTGCGCCTTCGTCTCGGTCAAGGAGGACGACAAGCCCTTCATCATCGATGCGGTGAAGACCCTGCAATCCGAAGGCTTCTCCATCATCGCCACCAGCGGCACCCGCGACTATCTGGCGACCCAGGGGATCGAGGTCGGCCTGGTCAAGAAGGTGCTGGAAGGCCGCCCGCACATCGTGGACGCCATGAAGAACGGCGAGGTCCACCTGGTCTTCAACACCACCTCGGGCAAACAGTCGCTGCAGGACAGCTTCAGCCTGCGCCGCACCGCCCTGATGATGAAGATCCCCTACTACACCACCACCGCCGGCGCCCTGGCGGCGGCCCAGGCCATCGGCGCCATCAAGGCCGGCGACCTGGATGTCCGACCGATCCAGGACTACGCCTGATGGAGGCCGCCGGTCGCATCGTTCTGGCGACCGGCGGCTCCCTCGGGGATCTGCACCCCTTCATCGCCCTGGGCCGCGCCCTGCAGTCGCTCGGCCATGACGTCGGGATCGCCACGGCTGTCGATTATCGCGACAAGATCGAGGCGGCGGGTCTGACCTTTCATCAGGTCGGCCCCAGCATCGCCGACCTGACGCGCGAGACCGGCATGGACCTGTCGGCCCTGACCGCCGCCATCGCCAAGTCTGATCGCTTCCTGTTCGGCGAAATCCTGCTGCCTCGGGCCGAAGACGCCGCCCGACAGCTGATCGCCGTCACCGAGGGCGCCGCCGCCGTCGTGGGCTCCACCCTCGCCATCGGGGCGCAGTTTGCGGCCGAGCACTGGCGCATTCCCTGCGTGGCCGTGTCGCTCCAGCCGACCATGGTCTTCTCGCGTTACGACCCGCCCTTCCTTCCCGCCGCGCCCTGGCTGAAACCGGCGACCAGCGGGCCTCAACTCTGGCTGAATGATCTCACCAGGACGCTCGGTCGCATGAGCACGGCCCGCTGGACCGCGCCGATGAACGCCATCCGCGCCTCGCTGGGTCTGCCGCAGACCAAGGACAACATCGTCTTCGACGCAGGCCGTTCGGCGGACCTGTATCTGGGCCTCTACTCGCCCCTGCTGAGCCCCCGCCAAGCCGACGCCGCTCCCAACTTCGACGTCGTCGGCTACGCCGCCTATGACAGCGAGACCGGCGCGCCCTCCGCCCTTTCTCCCGAGCTAGAGGCCTTCCTGAAGGCCGGGCCTCCGCCGCTGGTCTTCACCCTCGGCAGCGCGGCGGTGAACATCCCCGGCGACTTCTATGTCGAGAGCCTGAAGGCCGCCCGCCGACTAGGCCGTCGCGCCGTCCTGCTGGTGGGTCCCGACGGCGACCGAACCTTGGCCGAAGCCGACCCCGGCATCCATGTTGCGGCCTACGCCCCCTTCTCCATTCTGTTCCCCCGCGCGGCGGCGATCGTGCATCAGGGCGGGATCGGCACCGTCCATCAGGCCCTGAGCAGCGGTCGCCCGCAACTGGTCGTGCCTCACCTCGGCGACCAGTACGACAACGCCGCCCGCGTGGTTCGGCTGGGCTGCGGTCGGTCGCTGGCGCGACCTCGCTACAGATCTGAGACGGTCGCGGCGGCCCTTCGCGCGCTGGCGGAGGATCCGCTGGTTTCGGCCCGCGCCGAGGCGATCGCCCCTCAGGGCCGCGCCCAGGACGGCGCCGCCAACGCGGCGGAGCGCATCAGCGCCCTCCTCCGCCCCTCGTGAGCAAACCTCAATGGGGCGCCCCTTGCCTCGCGGCGATCCCGGTCTAAGGTCTCTGCGGGGACTTGGGGGATCGAACATGAAACGCGCGATACTGACGACGACGGCGATGGTTCTCGCCCTGGCGTGCAGCACGCCCGCCCTGGCGCAGGACGCCGGTCTGAAGGCGGCGGTGCAGGCGGATTATGACGCCAATCTCGCGACCCTGTTCGACTGGTTCCACCGCAATCCCGAACTGTCGGGGCAGGAGGTCCAGACCTCGGCGCGGCTGGCGCGCGAGCTGACGGCCCTGGGCTATCAGGTCACGACCGGCGTCGGCGGCACGGGCGTGGTCGCCGTGTTGAAGAACGGCGACGGGCCCACCGTCATGATCCGCGCCGACATGGACGGCCTGCCGCTGCAGGAACGCTCGGGCCTGGCCAACGCCTCGACGGCGCGCCAGCTGGACGCCGACGGGGTCGAAAAGCCCGTCATGCACGCCTGCGGCCACGATGTGCACATCACGGCCCTGGTCGGCACGGCCCGCCAGATGGCGGCGCGCAAGGCCAACTGGTCCGGCACCCTGGTCCTGATCGGCCAGCCGGCGGAAGAGCGGATCTTCGGCGCCCGGGCCATGATGCAGGACGGCCTCTACACCCGCTTCCCCAAGCCGGACTACGCCCTGGCCTTCCACGTCTCGGCCGACACCCCGACCGGCAAGATCGAGGCCCCGCTGGACATCACCTCGTCCAGCTCGGACAGCGTCGACATCGCGGTGCGCGGCGTGGGCACGCACGGCGCCTATCCGCACCTGGGGGTCGATCCGGTGCTGGTCGCGTCCCAGATCGTGGTCTCGCTCCAGACCCTGCGCAGCCGCGAGGTCAGTCCGCTGGAGGGGGCGGTCGTCACCGTCGGATCGATCCACGGCGGCATCAAGCACAATATCATTCCCGAACAGGTCGATCTGCAACTGACCGTCCGCGCCGACAGCCCCGAGGTCCGCACGACCCTGCTGGACGGCATCGACCGGGTGGCCCGCAACACGGCCCTGGCCCTGAACGTGCCCGAGGACCGACTGCCCGTCGTGACCCGTTCGGCCACCGAGACCACGCCGGCGACCATCAACGATCGCGAGACCGCCCAGCGGGTGCGCGACATCTTCGCCTCGACCTTCGGCCCCGACGTGCTGCGCGACACGCCGCGCGGCGGCATGGGGGCCGAGGACTTCGCCTATTTCGTCCAGCCCGAGACCGGGGTGAAGGGCGTCTATTTCAGCGTCGGCGGCACGCCCGAGGCCGAGCTGGAGCAGGCCGCCGGCCACCACTCCCCCCTGTTCAAGATCACGCCGGAACCGGCCGTCACCCTGGGCGTCGCCGCCTCGGTCGCGGAGGTCAACTAGGCGGCTTCGGCCGCCTCTTCTTCCCGATCCTCGCCCGCCACGATCCGCATCGCGGCCAGGTCGCCGGTGACATTGCCGACGGTGCGGAAGATGTCGGGGATGACCTCGACCGCCAGCAGCAGGGGCAGCACCCCCGGCGGCAGGCCCATGGCCAGGCAGATGGGGCCGACGCTGGCGAAGAAGCTGACCTGGCCCGGCAGGCCGACCGAGGCGATGGACACGGCGATGGCCGTCAGCCCGCCGGCGATCAGGGCGGTCAGGCTCAGCTCCACCCCGTTCAGCTGGGCGACATACAGACAGACCGCCAGATTGGCGACCGGGCTGGTGATGCGGAACACCGCCACCGCCAGCGGCAGGACCAGACCCGCCGAGGTCTGGGGCACGCCCAGCCAGTCGCGCGCCCGCTCGATCATCACCGGCAGGCTGGCCAGCGACGACTGGGTCGAGACCGCCACCACCTGGGCCGGGGCCACGGCGCGCGCGAACCGGCCCAGCGAGATCCGCCCCCAGACGACGGCGACGACATAGATGATCAGGATCAGGCCGATCTGGCTCAGGCAGACGATGGCGACATAATGGGCCAGGGTGCCCGCCACCCCCAGGCCCGCTCTCAGGCCCACGCCCAGCGCCAGGGCGAACACCCCGAACGGCGCGGCCAGCAGCACCCAGTGGACGATCACCACCAGGGTCTCGGCCACCGCCTCGAAAAAGCCCGCCAGGGGCCGGCGCAGCTCGGCCTTGATCCGGGTCGCGGCGAAACCGAAGGCCAGGGCGAAGACCACCACGGCCAGGACCCCGTCGTCCGCCGCCGCCTTGATCAGATTGGCCGGCGCCAGACTGGCCAGGAAGGCGCGCAGGCCGTCGGTCCGCGCCGCCTCGCCCACCGTCGCCAGCGAATCCGCCGGAACCCCGGCCAGCAGGGCCCGCCCCGCCTCCGGATCAATGGGCCACAAGGCCAGCAGCCCCAGGCCCGCCAGAATCGCATAAACGGTCGCCCCGACCAGCAGCAGGCCGAACACCGTCAACGCCCGCACCGCGATCCGCCCCGTCGCCGCCGCGTCGGCGATCGAGACGATGCCCGTCACCAGCAGGCTGAACACCAGGGGGATGACGGTCATCCGCAGGGCGTTCAACCACACCTGGCCCAGGCTCTCGACCACGCCCAGCGCGCCGGTCAGCCAGGGGGCGTCAGCCTCCTGCGCCAGGGCGCCGACGACGACGCCGGCGGCCAGGGCCGCGATGACGAAAAAGCTCAGCGAGGTGAAGAAGGCGGCGACGCGAGATCTGTTCATGACGCACGGCTAGCATCGCTTTCGCCGTCGCGCGCGCCAAACCTTCTGTGATCGGCCTTCAGTTCATGTCGTCGCAGGTCGAAACGCGCCGCCGGCCGAGGCGTTGAGCCGACGAAGGAGATTCCATGTCCCGTCTGCACAAACTCGTTCCCCTGCTCGGCGGCCTGCTGCTGTCCCGGGGCGGCCGCCGCGTCGCCGGGCGTCACGCCGGCAAGCTGGCCCTGGCCACCCTGGCCTATGAGGTCTGGCGCAGCCGACGCGAGGGCGCCCCCCCCAAGGTC
>NZ_JMQR01000132.1:0-7981 GCF_000698025.1 Brevundimonas sp. EAKA
CGGGCCCGCCGCCCGCGGGGCGGGCGGGGGGGATTTGTCCGCCGGGCCGGGCGCCGTTCTTTTCCTCGCCGGGGGAGGGGGGGGCGCGCCCTTCGACTTCGCCGGGGGCCGGCCCCCGCCCCGCCTCGTTCATCCGGGCGGCGTCGATGTCGGGCGCGGCGGCGTCACCGGCCTGGGCCGAGGAACAGGCCACCATCAGGGCGAGGGCGGAAACGGCGGGCAGGGCGTGGCGTATCGGGAACTCCTAACGGCGAGCCCTCGACCCTGCCCCTCTCAGCCCCGGCTGTCGAGCCAGTCGATCAGGCCGCGCGCCGCCTGGGCACCCGAGGCGAAGCTGGCCTGGAGCAGATAGCCGCCGGTCGGGGCCTCCCAGTCCAGCATCTCGCCGGCGACGAAAACGCCCGGTCGCGCGACCAGCATCAGCCGTTCGTCCACCCCGTCCAGCGCCACCCCGCCGGCGGAAGAAATCGCGCGCTCCAAACCCTGTACGCCGGTCAAGGTCAGGGGCATGGCCTTGATCCGTTCGGCCAGGGCTCGGGGGGAAACCGGCAGAGGGCCGGCTTCATACAGCAGGGCGACGGCGACCGGCTCAAGCCCCACCACCTTGCGCAGATGGTTGGACAGGCTGGCCTTGCCCCGGGGTTTCGACAGCCGGTCGGTCAGTTTTCCGACCGCGACGTCCGGCTTCAGATCGATGTGGACATCCGCCCGCCCGTCCGCCTCTATTGACGCCCGCAGCGCGGCCGACAGGGCGTAGACAGCGCCGCCTTCGAGGCCGTAGCGGGCGATCATGGCCTCGCCGCGCGCTGTCCTGCTCCCATGCGTCACAGCGACGCCCTTCAGCGGCTGACCGGCGAACCGGTCGCGGAACAGGGAGGACCAGGCGAAATCGAAGCCGACATTGGCGGGGCGGAAGGGCGCGACGGCGACCCCGCCGGCCTCAAGCCAGGGCTTCCACGCGCCGTCCGAACCCAGGCGCGGCCAGCTGGCGCCGCCCAGGGCCAGGACCACGGCGTCCGGCCGTTCCAGCCGCTCTCCGTCCGGCGTCTCGAACGCCAGGGCCCCGTCGCGCCAGCCGACCCAACGCGACCGGATGCGGATCTCGACGCCCAGATCACCCAGTCGCGCCAACCAGGCCCGCAGCAGGGGCGAGGTCTTCATTGCGCGGGGAAACACCCGCCCGCTGGACCCGATGAAGGTCGGCTGGCCCAAGCCCTCGACCCAGGCGGTGAGGTCGGCGGGCGTGAAGGCGTCGATCCAGCGCGCGACCGGCGCCTGGGCCGAGCCATAGCGGGTCAGGAACCGATCCAGCGGCTCCGAATGGGTCAGATTCAGTCCGCCGCGACCGGCCATCAAGAATTTGCGCGCGACGGACGGCATCCGCTCGTGAACCACGACGCTCAGACCCGCCTGGGCGAGGCGTTCAGCCGCCATCAGTCCTGCGGGGCCGGCGCCGATGACATGGACTTCACGTTTGGATTGGGTCATCCCCCGCTTTGCCCGCTCGCGGCGACGCTGGCTATAGGGACCGGCGTCGCTATGTTCCGAACCATGAGCGTTGCATTCACCCGAGAAGAAGATCTGGAAGCCACCGCCGCCGACCTGGCGGACCGGCCGATCTCACCCCACCCCAATCTGGTCACGCCCGAAGGCCTGGCCCTGATCGAAGCCGAACTGGCCGCCGCCCGCGCCGCCTATACCGCCGCCCAGGTGAAGGGCTCGATCGAAAGCGACCGCACCGCCATGGCGCGCGCGACGCGGGACCTGCGCTACTGGTCCGCCCGCCGCGCCTCCGCCCAACTGCAGGAGCCCACCGCAGACGACGGCGGAGTGCGCTTCGGCGGTTCAGTCTCCATCGAACGCGAGGACGGCCGGACCCAGACCTGGCGGATCGTCGGCGAGGACGAGGCGGATCCGGCCAAGGGCTCGGTCAGCCATGTCTCGCCGCTGGCCCGCGCCCTGCTGGGCAAGCGGATCGGGGACGAGGCCGTGGTGGCGGGACAGTCGGTAGAGATCACAGCCGTCGGCTGATCGGGCTCAGCCCGGCTTGTCGGCGCCCTCGCCCAGCATTTCGCGCATCATGTCCAGGATCAGCTTCTGGTTCCGGGCCGGCAGGCGCGGGGCCAGGCGGGCGATCTCGACACTGTGTTTCGTCGGCTTGTGCTCGTGGTCGAAGCCGGGCGCCTCTTCTTCCCCCACGCCCGGCTGGGCGTCGTGGAAACCCTGGAAGAAGAAGGGGATGTCCACCTTCATGAACTCGGCCATCTCGAACAGCTTCGAGGCCGAGACGCGGTTGGCGCCCTTCTCGTACTTCTGAACCTGCTGGAAGCTGACGCCGACCGCGCGGGCCAGGGCGGTCTGGGTCAGTCCCAGATCAAGGCGTTTTTCCTGAACGCGGCGGCCGACGTGGCGATCAACGGGATGCGGCTCCTCGAGCTTCTCACGCGCCATGCCGTCCCCGCCCACTCAAATCACTGACCGATTCGAGGAACCCTAGTTCTTAGAATCAGCGGCCACAAGCCGGCGAGCGCGGCGGCCAGCAGGGCCGCCAGGAAAGGCCAGTCGCCCAGTCGTCCATAGGGGGTGACGCCGGTCGGGCGCGGCAGGGGGGCGTCGATCACCCCCATGACGCCGGGGTCCAGACGCTGCCCGTCCACAATCCGGCCCCAGGGGTCGATCATGGCCGAAATTCCCGTCGGCGTGGCCCGGGCGATGGGCAGTCCGGTTTCGATGGCGCGATAGCTGGCCAGGTTCAGATGCTGGCGGGGACCCGAGGTCGCCCCGAACCAGGCGTCGTTGGAGGCGTTGACGATCCAGTCCGGCCGACCCGCCGCGCCGGGGGTGAAGCCGGGATAGAGGCTTTCGTAGCAGATCAGGATTTGAGCGGGCGGCGCGCCTGGAATCTGGATCGGCGCCGGGGTCGGCCCGGCGGTGAAATCACTGGGCATATGCACCAGGCTGCGCAGACCGATGGCGGTCATAACCGAACCCAGCGGCAGATATTCGCCGAACGGGACCAGCCGGTGCTTGTCATAGACGGCGGCGATCCGAAGACCGGGCCCGCCTTCATCGGCCAGGGCGAACAGACTGTTGTAGTAGCGGCCGCCTCCCGGCGCCGTCAGATCCGCCTCGCCGCGCGCCAGCCCCATCAACAGGGTCTGACCCGGCCGCAGGGCGCCGGCGATGGCCGTCGCATCTGTCGAGGCGAAAACCTCGTTGGCCGAAGCCGGCAGGGCGCCCTCGGGCCAGACCACCACATCCGGAACCCGGGCTCCGGGCTGGCCGGTCAAGGCGACATAGCGATCCACGATGGAGCGATAGGCCTCGGGCGACCATTTCGTCTCCTGTTTCACATCGGCCTGGACTAGGCGGACCAGGGTGTCGGTGAACTGCAGATCGGCCTGCGCCAGCCGCACGGCGCCGAAGACGCCCACCGAAACCAGGGCCAGGACGCCCAGTCCTGCCGAGATCAGACGGCTGCGCGGCGCGCCGGGGCCGACCAGAGGGGCCAGGGCGGCGGTGGCCGCAACCGTAACGAGGCTCAGTCCATAGACACCGACGACCGAGGCGAACTGCGACATGCCGCCCCCTGCCCGCCAGGTCGCACCGGCCGGATTCCAAGGAAAACCGGTCAGCACATGGCCGCGCAGCCATTCGGCGGCGCAGAACAGGGCGGCGAACAGCAGGACCCGGACCACCCCGATGGGGGCGAAGCGGCGATAAAGGGCGCAGGCGGCCCCCCAGAACAGGCCGATCCCGGCGGGCAGCAGGCTGGCGGCGAAGGGCGCCATCCAGGCCTGTTCCGGATTGACGAAAAAGGCCTCGGCCACCCACCAGCAGCCGATGAAGAAATAGGCGAAGCCCGCCAGCCAGCCCATCCAGAAGGCGCCGCGCGTCGTGTCCGACCGCTCGGACAGGATCATCAGCAGCGGATAGCCCAACAGGCCGAACAGCAGGCCGAACGGCGGATGGGCCAGGGCTGTTCCCGCACCGGCCACCAGGGCCAGGCCGATGCGGATCAACCGCCAGGTCAGGGCGCGCCGCCGCTCGGGCAGGGCGCGGATACGGGCGGCGAACCGGTCCAGGGCGACGTCGGGAAACATGATCAGGCGTCCTGCCCAGAGTCAGTGGAATCGGCGGCATAAGGGTCGGAGACGCCCAGTTCGGCCAGGATCTCGCGCTCCTCGGCCTCCATTTCCTCGGCCTCCGCATCGTCCTCGTGGTCACGCCCCAGAAGATGCAGGACGCCGTGGACGACCAGATGGCTCAGATGGTCCGACAGGGTCTTGCCCTGGGCCTGGGCTTCGGATGCACAGACGCCGTAGGCCAGGACGATGTCGCCCAGGTGCGGGGCGGCGCTTTCGGGCGCGGGGAAGGACAGGACATTGGTCGGCCGGTCCTTGTCCCGGAACCGGGCGTTCAGTTCCCGCACCGCCTCGTCGTCGGTCAGAAGTACGACCACATCGCCCGCGACGGCGCCAAGCGCGGCCTCGGCCGCCTTCGTCACCACCGCCTCGGTTTCCGGCAGGGCGCCGGTCCAGGCCTCGGCCTCGACTTCGATCTCGATCATGCGGGGTCTTCGAGGTCCGGAGCTGGACGCCCTTTTGCGGCGTCGGCGTCATAGGCGCGCACGATCCGCTCGACCATGGCGTGACGAACCACGTCCGAGGCCTCGAACTTCAGGATGCCGACGCCCTTGACCCCGTCGAGAATGCGCAGGGCGTGGGCCAGACCGGAATCGCGCGGGTTCAGCAGGTCGATCTGCGACGGGTCGCCCGTCACCACCATCCGCGCCCCCTCGCCCAGGCGGGTCAGGACCATCTTCATCTGCAGGCGCGAGGTGTTCTGCGCCTCATCGACGATGACGAAGGCGTGGCTGAGAGTGCGGCCGCGCATGAAGGCGATGGGCGCGGCCTCGATCTCGCCCTTGTCGCGGCGGCGCTGCACGTCTTCGGCGCCGAGGATGTCGTTCAGGGCCTCCCAGATCGGGGCCAGATAGGGATCGACCTTCTCGTTCAGGTCGCCGGGCAGGAAGCCCAGTTTCTCGCCCGCCTCGACCGCCGGCCGGGTGATGACCAGCCGATCCACCTGGCCGCGCCGCAACAGGGAGGCGCCATAGGCGGCGGCCAGGAAGGTCTTGCCGGTGCCGGCCGGGCCGACACCGAAACTGAGTTCGCACCGGCCCAGCATGTCCAGATAGGCGGCCTGGGCCTTGGTCTTGGGCACGATGGCGCCGCGCTTGCCGCCCGGAAGCGACACCCCCGCCGCCGCCATGCCCGGCGTGCCCTTGCCGCCCCGCGCCTGGCCCAGGGCCGCGCGCACATCGGCCTCGGTGACCTCCGCGCCCAGGGCCGCGCGCTTGGCCAGATCCTCAATCACCTGGCGGGCGTCCGAGCGGTCGCGGGTGCCGCCGTTGACGGAGACCCCGCCGCCCGGCGCCTCGACCAGCACCTTGAAGGCGTCCTCGATCAGGGCGACGTGACGACTGTTCGGCCCGATGACGGCGCGCAGTTCGGCGTCGTTCAGGGGGACGAACTCGGATTCTCGCGCCATCAAGCGGCCTTTTCTGCTGGGGCCGCCGCTTCCGGGGCGACAAGCCGACCGGTCAGGCTGTTGTGCTGGCCGGCGATGATTTCGACCGGAACGATCCGGCCGATCAGATGATCCGCGTCATCGACGTGAACCGACTGAAGATATGGGGATCGTCCGACCGCTTGACGACGGCTGCCGTGACGGCCCTTGCGATCAAACAGCACATTCAGGGTCCGGCCCGCCTGCGCGGCGTTGAAGGCGATCTGCTGTTCGGTCAGCAGTTCGATCAGACGGTGCAGCCGATCCTTGGCGACCTCCGGCTCGACCTGTTTGCCCATGCCGGCGGCCGGTGTGCCGGGGCGGGGCGAATACATGAAAGCGAAGGCCGAGGCGTAGTTCACCCGCCGCACCAGATCCAGCGTGTCCTCGAACTCGCGGTCCGTCTCGCCGGGGAAGCCGACGATGAAGTCGCCGGCCATGGCGATGTCGGGTCGCGCGGCGCGGATACGGTCGATCAGGTCGAAATAGGTCTGACGCCCGTGTTTCCGGTTCATCAGCCGCAGAATCCGGTCGGAGCCCGCCTGAACCGGCAGGTGCAGATAGGGCATCAGGGCGTCCAGATCGCCGTGGGCCGCGATCAGGTCGTCCGACATGTCGTTGGGATGGCTGGTCGTATAGCGGATCCGGTCAAGGCCGGGGATCTCGGCCAGGGCGTAGGCCAGTTCGACCAGGCTGGACTTGCGGCCATCGGGCCGTTCGCCGTCATAGGCGTTGACGTTCTGACCCAGCAGGGTGACTTCGCGCACGCCGCGGCCGGCCAGGGCCCGCGCCTCCTCCAGCACAGAGGCCAGGGGCCGCGACCATTCGGCGCCGCGCGTATAGGGCACGACGCAGAAGGTGCAGAACTTGTCGCAGCCCTCCTGCACCGTCAGGAAGGCGGTCGGGCCTTCGGTCAGACGCGCGGCCGGCAGGGCGTCGAACTTGTCGTCCGGGGCGAAGTCGGCGCCGATCCGCTCGCCCCGCGCCCGCGCCGTGCGGGTCAGAAGTTCGGGCAGCTGGTGATAGGCCTGGGGGCCGACGACGATGTCGACCGCCGGCTGGCGCTTCATGATCTCTTCGCCCTCGGCCTGGGCCACACAGCCGGCGACCGCAATGGTCAGGTCGCCGCCGGTCTCGCGCTTGATGTCGCGAAGTTCGCGCAGCTTGCCCAGCTCGGAATAGATCTTCTCCGCCGCCTTCTCGCGGATGTGGCAGGTGTTCAGGATGACGAAATCGGCGGCCCGGACATCGTCGGTGACGGCATAGCCCAGAGGGCGCAGGACGTCGGCCATGCGCTCTGAATCATAGACGTTCATCTGACAGCCGTAGGTCTTGATGAACAGGCGCTTTGACGGCGCCTCCAGCATCGCTTCGGCTTCTTGAACCCGGATTTCGGTCATGCCGGGCTTATGATCGCCCGGACAGGCGACGACAAGACCGAGGCTCAGCCCGCATCCACGTCTGCGGGCAGATCGGCGGGGTTTACGCGGGCGGCATGGCGTTTGAAGATCAGCCCCTCGCGCTTGGACGGTTCAGCGCCCTCGATCGGCACGCCGTACAGTTCCAGCTTGTGACCGATCAGTTCGAAGCCCAGCCGGTCGGCGATCTCGGTCTTCAGCTTCTCGATCTCGGCGTCGAAGAACTCGATCACCTCGCCTGTCTTGGTGTCGATCAGGTGGTCATGGTGGTCGTCGCCCGCCTCCTCATAGCGGCTGCGTCCGTCCCCGAAGTCGTGCTTCTCGACCACGCCCGCCTCTTCGAACAGGCGCACGGTGCGATAGACGGTGGCGATCGAGATGTGCGGATCGATCGAGGAGGCGCGGCGATACAGCTCCTCCACATCCGGGTGATCTTCCGCCGAGGACAGCACCCGGGCGATCACCCGACGCTGTTCGGTCATACGCATGCCGCGGTCGGCGCAGAGTTTTTCGATCCGGTCCATGACCCTAGAATAGGACGTCGGACCGTTTCAGGGAAGCGCCGGCTTTTCAGGATCTGCCGCGAGGTCCAGACTCAGGACCAGGGCGTCGGTCCTCCCCCCGTCCGGCGCGGCGTAATAGGCCTTGCGACGGCCGAGGGGCCGAAAGCCGGCTCGGTCGTACAGGGCGCGGGCGGCGACATTGTCTTCGGCCACCTCCAGAAACAGACGCGAGGCTCCGGCCTGGGCGGCGGCCACCGCCCCCCGCCCTGTCAGACGCCCGCCCAGACCGGCCCGGCGCGCCTCGGGCCGGACCGCCAGGGTCAGGATTTCGGCCTCGTCCAGCACGACCCGAACCAGGATGAAACCGTCGGGTTCGACCACGGCGAAGACCCCGGCCTGGCCCAGAAGGTCCGCAAACTCGGCCTCGCTCCACGGCGCGGCGAAGGCCTGGGCGTGCAGTCGCGCCAGCAGGGCCGGGTCGGCGGGCGT
>NZ_JMQR01000133.1:0-7970 GCF_000698025.1 Brevundimonas sp. EAKA
CCCACACCCGTCTCCCCCCCTCTGGGGGACGCAGCGCGGCGCGTGTTCCGCGCCGTGACGGAGGGGGTGCGTCCGCAAGACCGGCGCCGTCTTTGACTGGAACGTGGCGGAAGTGGAACTTGGGCCGATAGTCTAGAGACCGATAGAGATCCATCGTAAGGGCTGGTGGCCTTGTCGATGGATATCCGGCCCGATCCGAGGAGAATTTGGTGCTCACTGCAATCATGATGGCCGCAGCGGTGCAGGCGGTTGCGACGGATGAATTTCCGAAACAGGCCTATGTGATGGTGCAATGTGTCGCCGGGCCGAACGAGACGGTCAGCGATTGTCGGGTGCTGGAAGTCAGCCACCCCGGCCAAGGCCTCGAAGACGCCGCCATAGCCATGGTCCGCCGCGGGCGAATAGGGCAGAGCAACGGCGTGGCCGTGGGTCAGACGTTTCGGATCAGGATTGCTTTCCGTTTAGCTGACGAGGACGATGAGACGCCCCCGCCAAAATCGATTGGCGGCGAGGCGACCCCCAGCTCAAACTGACGGGTTTGGCGCAGGGAGTCGACGACCCGCCCCCGTCCGCGCTAGGTCAGGCCCATGCCGACCGCCCTCTACATCGACGCCGACGCCTGCCCGGTGAAGGAGGAGGTCTATCGCGTCGCACGACGCTATGGGCTGAAGACCTATGTGGTCTCCAACGGCTGGATGCAGGTCCCGCGCGAGGCCCTGATCGAACAGGTGGTGGTGGACGCCGGGCCGGACGTGGCCGACGACTGGATCGCCGAGCGGGCGGGCCTGGGCGATGTGGTGATCACCGCCGACATTCCCCTGGCCGACCGCTGTCTGAAGGCCGGCGCCCAGGCGCTGAAGTCGAACGGCCAGGCCTTCACCCTGGACTCGATCGGCTCGGCCCTGGCCGGGCGGATGGTGGGCGAGCATCTGCGGTCGATGGGGGTGGCCACCTCGGGTCCGCCGCCGTTTTCGGCCGCCGACCGCTCGCGCTTCCTCCAGGCCCTGGACCAGGCCGTGGTCAAGGCGCGCCGGGTCGCGCCCCCGAGCCAGCCATGACGACGATTCCCGAGGACGAGCTGGAGTTCCACTTCTATCGCGCCGGCGGACCGGGCGGCCAGAACGTCAACAAGGTCTCGACCGCCGTCCAGATGCGGTTCGACGTGAAGAACTCCCCCAGCCTGACCGAGCCGGTCAAGGCGCGGCTGATGAAACTGGCCGGCAGCCGGCTGACGCTGGAGGGAGTGATCCTGATCACCGCCGTGCGCCACCGCACCCAGGAGCGCAACCGCGCCGACGCGATGGAACGGCTTCAGGCCCTGGTGGACGAGGCCTCGATCAGGCCCGTCTTCCGCGTCCCCACCCGCCCGACCAAGGCCTCGAAGGAGCGCCGGCTGAAGGCCAAGACCAGCCGCGCCTCAATCAAGTCGGGACGCGGCCGGCCGACGCTGGACTAGGACTCAGCTCTCGACCGGACGGAACAGCAGGGCGGCGATCTTGTCGTCGGCGTCGAAGCCGATCACCCATTCGGTGACCTGGTTGTCGAAGGTCACCTTGAACAGATGGGCCTCGCCTTCCGGCCGTTCGAAGGCGACGGTCTTGACCGCGCCGAAGCCCTTGACCAGCGGCGCGACCTGATCCGCCTGCTGGCGGATCTGGGCCGCCAGGCTGTCGGTGAAGACCGAATAGTCGAAGCCCGGACCCTGGGCCGCCGCGATCACGGCGCGCAGCGCCTCTTCAGACCGGGCGATGTCGGGTGCGGTCGCCGCAACGGCGGGAGCGGTCGGCGCCGGCTGGGCCGGTTGAGATTGCGCCTGGGCCGGCCGGTCGAAACTGTTCGGCACGGAGCCGGCTGCGGCGCCGCCGGATTGGGCGATTGCGGAGGCCGGGGCCAGAAGCAGGGCTACGGCGATCAGGGTCGTCTTCATGCGAAGGCTCCGGTCAGGACAGATAGGGCCAGAGCGAAAGGCCCAAGGCCGTCAGGGCCGCGATGACCGCGACCGTGACTGAAGCCGTGACCCAAGCGGGAGTTCCCGACTTTTCGATGACCACCGCCGCGGGACGCGGCGGCTCCTGCACCAGGCGCGAGATGGCGCGCGCCGCCGCGATCATCTCGTTCAGGGCGTCGCGCGCCTGGGCCTGGGGCCCCAGTTCGCGGCGGATCCAGCGTTCGACCACCGGCTGGGCGGCCTTCCACAGGTCGTGGTCCGGCTGAAGCCGACGCGCCACCCCCTCGACCGAGACCATGGTCTTTTGCAGCAGGATCAGTTCGGGCCTCAGCCGCATGTCGAACAGGGCGGTGATCTCGAACAACTGACCCAGCAGCCGGCCCATCGACACCTGGCTGGCGGCGCGTCCGATCACCGGCTCGCCCGCGGCGCGCAGGGCCTGGGCGAAGGTCTCGACGGAGTGATGCGGCGGGACATAGCCGGCCTCGAAATGGACCCGGGCGATCCGGTCGTAGTCGCGGCTGATGAAGCCCCACAGGATCTCGGCCAGATAGCGCCGCTCGGCCGGCCCAAGCCGCCCCACGATGCCGAAGTCGATGGCGGTCAGATGGGCCGGGGCGCTGGCGAACAGATTGCCCTCGTGCAGATCGGCGTGGAACACCCCGTGATCCAGGGCCTGAACCAGGAAGGCCCGCACCACATTGTCGGCCAGCAGATCGACATCCAGGCCCGGCAGGTCGGTCAGGGCCGGATCGGTCATGGGCAGCCCTTGCGCCCATTCCAGCGTCAGCACCCGCTTGCCCACCCCGTCCCACACCACGGCGGGGGCGGACATATAGCCGTCCTTGGCCATGACATCGGCCATCTCGCTGGCGGCGGCCGCCTCCAGCCGCATGTCCAGCTCCAGATCCATGGAATTGGCGATGGTCTCGACGAAGGCCTGGGGCTCGAGCCGGCGCGACAGGGGAACCAGCCGGTACACCAGGGCGGCGCCCAGCCGCATGGCGTCCAGGCCGTCGGCGACGCGGCGCTCGACCCCCGGCCGCAGCACCTTGACCGCCACCGCACGCCCATCCGCCAGGGTCGCCCGGTGCGCCTGGGCCAGGGAGGCGGCGGCGACCGGCGGGCTCAGGTCGGTGAACAGGCTCTCGACCGGCCGACCCAGCGATTTCTCGATCTCGCGCCGCGCCTCTTCCAGCGGGAAGGGCGGCAGGGCGTCCTTCAACCGGCCCAGGTCGCGTGCGAACTGCAGGCCGAAGATGTCGGCGCGGGTGGCCAGGACCTGGCCCAGCTTGATCGCCACCGGCCCCAGATGCTCAAACGCCTTGCCCAGCCTCTGGCCCGGCCGGCCCTGACGTCCGTCGCGGCCGGACAGCATCTGCACCGCGCGGGCGAAGGGTCGGGCCCAGACGGGCAGCAGGGGATTGGCCTCGCGCGGGATCAGGGCGTCATGACGCGCCAGAACCCACAGCCAGCCCAGCAGGCGCAGAAAGGCCGCCACAGGATTCTGCACCGCCACGGCGGCGGGCGGCGGCGGGGCCGTGCGATAGACCCGGGTCAGATCGCCCACCCGTGGTGGATGGCGGCGATCCCGCCCGACAGATTGGTCACCGACACGCGCTTGAAGCCGGCGTCCTCGATCAGGGCCTTGAAGGCCGCCTGGTCCGGGAAGCGGCGGATGCTCTCGACCAGATACTGATAGCTGTCGCGATCCTTGGCCACCCAGCCGCCGATGCGCGGAATGGCGTGGAAGGACCAGGCGTCATAGGCCGCGCGGATCGGCCCGGTCGTCGGGCGCGAGAACTCCAGGCACAGGAACCGGCCGCCCGGCTTCAGCACGCGCCGCGCCTCGGCCAGGGCCTTGTCGATATGGGCCACGTTGCGGATGCCGAAACTGATCGAATAGGCGTCGACCGAGGCGTCCGGCAGCGGCAGGGCCATGGCGTCGCCGACCGACCAGCTCATCTCCGGCTCGCCGCCCTTGTGCACCCCGGCCAGGATCATTTCGGCGTTGTAGTCCAGCACGATCACCGAGGCGTCCTCGCCGCCGCGCCGCTCCTGGGCCGCGCGCGCCATCTTGGAATAGCGCCGGGCCATGTCGCCGGTGCCGCCGGCCACGTCCAGGATGGTCTCGCCGGGCCGAGGGTTCAGCTTGGCCGCCGCCGCGTCCTTCCAGAGGCGGTGGACGCCCACGCTCATCAGGTCGTTCATGACGTCATAGCTGGAAGCGACGGAATCGAAGACCCCGCGCACCATCTTGACCTTCTCGCGCGCATCGACGTCGCGGAAGCCGAAAGAGGAACGGTCGCCCGACGAATGCGGGCCGTGGGAGGAGGCGTCGGTCATGCGCGCGGTCTAGCGCGTCGCGGGCCGCCCGTCACGCGTCACTAGAGCCTGATCGCATCGCTTCCGACCCGGCTTGGGGCTGGGGCAGTTCGAGATCCTTCATCACCTCGCGCATCAGGCCGTAACAGCCGCACGACGCTTCCTCCAGCCCGTCGCGGTCCAGCACCCGGACCCAGCCCCGGCCCCGCTGGATCAGGTCCTTGCCTTCCAGCACGGTCCCGACCTCGGAGACCGTGGCGCGGCGCACGCCCAGCATGCCGGCGATATCGGCCTGGGTCAGGTCGATCCGATCGTCCTCGGCCCGGTCGTGCAGGGTCAGCAGCCAGCGCGCCAACCGCTCGTCCAGCCGGTGCTGGGCGTTGCAGGCGGCGGCCTGCTGCACCTGGGCCATCAGGCCTTCGGTGAAACGCGACAGGGCCTGGCGCAGGCCTTCGCTCTCATCCAGCGCCTCGCCGAACACCTCGGCCGAACAGCAGACGGCCACGCCGTCGCGCTGGGAGACGGCGCGGCTGGCGGCGCGGGCGTTGAACGGGCCGCAGGTCACCCCCACCAGGCCCTCGCGCCCGATGGCGGCGGTCTCCACCATCTTGTCGTCCGGCAGGACGGTCATCAGCGACACCACGCCCTTCAGCGGGAACCAGACCTGATCGACCGCCTCGCCGGCGTCGTACAGCATCTGGCCGCGCGCGATCTGGTGCTCGCTCAGATGAGGTTCGATCCGCTTCCGGTCGGCCGCGTCCAGAGCGGCGAGCCACAGATTGTCCATATCCACTTCCTCCGCGCCAGAAACGGCGACGCTTTCGCGACGTCCGATAACGCCAGAGCTTGCTCATGCGTTCCGCGACCGTCGGAGACGCTTGCGCACGCTTGCCGCGATCCGTCGGGCGCCTTACGCCGGAAGAAAAGAGGAAAGCCCATGACCGACACTCGCCTTGACGTTGCGGAAACCCTGAAGACCCTGCCGGCCTGGCGCCCCCATGACGGCGACCGGGCGGCCATTTCGCGCAGTCTCAAGTTCGCTGATTTCAACGCCGCCTTCGGCTTCATGACCCGCGTCGCCCTGATGGCCGACAAGATGGATCACCATCCGGAATGGTCGAACGTCTATGACCGGGTCGAGGTGTTGCTGACCACCCACGACGCCGACGGCGTGACCGACAGGGACGTGACCCTGGCCCGGTTCATCGACCGCGCCGCCGCCGACATGGGAGCGATCTCGTGAGCGCCGCTTCCTCCGCCCGCCCCGGCCGCGTCGCCGGCAAGACCGTCCTGATCACCGGCGCCGCCGGCGGCCTGGGCGAGGCCATGGCCGCCATGATGGCCCGCGAGGGCGCCCGCCTGGCCCTGACCGACATCGACGGCGGCCGCGTCGCCGCCCTGGCCGAGCGGATCAACGCCGAAATCCCCGGCGCCGCCTTCGCCTACGCCCACGACGTGGCCAGCGAAGCCGACTGGGAACGGGTCATCGCCGCCGCCGTCGCCGATCTGGGCGGCCTGTCGGTCCTGGTCAACAACGCCGGCGTCGGCGGCCCTCTGGCCTTCGTCGAACAGGACACGGTCGACAACTGGCAGCGTCAGTACGAGATCAATCTGCGTTCGATCATGCTGGGCGCCAAACACGCCATGCCGCACCTGCGCGCCGCCGCCCCGGCCTCGATCGTCAATATCTCGTCCATCGCGGGCCTGGTCGCCGCCCCCGGCATGGGCGCCTACAACGCCACCAAGGCCGCCGTCTGGATGTACACCAAGACCCTGGCGCTCGAGGCGGCCAAGGCCGACTGGAACGTGCGCTGCAACTCGGTCCATCCGGTCTTCATCAAGACCCCGATCCTCGACCCCTTCATCGCCCTGGCCGGCGGCGACGAGGCCAAGGCCCACGAACGCCTGACCCGCGGCATTCCCCTGAAACGGATCGGCGAACCCGACGACGTGGCCTACTGCGTCCTCTATCTCGCCTCCGACGAGTCCAAGTTCGTCACGGGGTCCGAGTTCAAGATCGACGGGGGCATGACCGCGCAATAGGGCGCGCGCGCCCTTTCTTTTGGGCCTACCGCGCTTCGCGCTGCTTGAGGCCGGGCTTAGGGGGCCTATCGCGCTTCGCGCTGCTTGAGGCCGGGAGTCTTTTGGGCCTACCGCGCTTCGTGCTGCTTGAGGCCGGGGACGCCCGGCGACGGCGGTTGGAAGACAGTCATCCGACCGTCATCCGCTTATTCGGGATTGAGGCCGCCCGCAGCTTGCTGTAAGCGGCCCTTTCGGCGTCACGCCGCATGCGCACCCGTAGCTCAGCTGGATAGAGTACTGCCCTCCGAAGGCAGGGGTCACAGGTTCGAATCCTGTCGGGTGCGCCACTTCCTCTCTTGTCTTGAAGTCTCAGTCGCCGGACGAGGGCGTCCAGCCGAAGGCCTTCATCATCACCTCGAACAGATGGGTGTTGGGGAAATAGCCCCGCACCCGTTCGGCGCCGACGCCGATGGCCAGGGCCGGGACCTCCTCGGCCGTATGGGTGCGGTTGACCATGACATTCTCCAGCCGCACCACGCGCTCGTCGCCGTCCCGCGCCTTCCAGGCCTCATAGCCTTCCAGCAGGGGCTGGCCGCGACGCCCGCCGTCGACCTGCAGGCCGAAGGAATGGTCGGCGGTGAAGATCATCAGGGTGTCGTCCAGATCGACGCGCGACTGCACCTCGGCGATCAGCCGGTCCAGGTCGGCGATGTTCTGCAGGCCTTCGCGCGGATCGTCGGTATGGGCGTCCCATTCCACCACCAGCAGATAGCCCTTGTCCCCGGCCTGCAGCAGGTCCAGCGCCCTCAGGGTCGCCGCCCGCACGTCGATCTCTTCGGCCACGACCACGGGCCGCCGGTTCGCCGCCGGCGCCGCCTCCAGCGTCGCATAGATCGGCCGGTCGTGCGCCCGGGCCAGGCTGTCGTAGCTGACGCCGTTCGCCGCCATCTGTTCGGCGATCTCCGTCCGGCCCGATCCGATCAGCACATCCACCCCGTCGCCGAAGCGCGGCGAAAAGGCCTGGGGGAAGATCTCGCCCCATTTGCCGCGGTCGTTCGAATGGGCGTAGGTCGCGGCCGGGGTCGCGTCGGTGATCGGACGGTCGGTCACCACCCCGGTCAGCAGGCCGTGTTGCTCGGCGTATTCCAGCACCGTCTGGGTCGGGGTCCCGTCGCGCCGGCCGCGTTCGCCGTCCGGCCCCTGGCTGATCACCCCATTGTGGGTCTTCACCCCGGTCACGATGGCGCTCATGCCGTTGGCCGAGTCCGACACGAAGGCGTCGACCGGCGATGTCTCGCTCAGCCCCAGGTTCGGCCACTGCTGGATATGGAGCCTCAGCGGCTCGCCATAGGCCATCACGCTGGCCGCATGGACCGAGGCCACGCCCCCGGCGTCCGCCAGAAACAGGATCACATTCTTCGCCCGGCCCTGGCTCTGGCTCTGGCTCTGTTCGACCGGCGGACGGGCCGCCGTCTGGGCCGAGGCTCCAGAGGCGCCCCCCGAGGCGCCCCCCGAGGCGCAAAGACCGATCGCAAGCGCGAGGGCGGAAACCAGGCGGAGGGAGACAGGGGACATGGGCTGTCTCTTCTAAACATCTCAAGCTGCCGACGATCTACCCTCTGTAGATCTCGGGGTGCGCCGATCCGCAACAACAATAAAAATACCATGAAAAATA
>NZ_JMQR01000134.1:0-7710 GCF_000698025.1 Brevundimonas sp. EAKA
GGCGGTGTTGGGGGCCAAGTCGCTGATAGACGCGATCAGAGCCTGAGAATGAGGCGCTCTGCGCATCATGCCGCTCGCGCACGCCCGCAGCTCAACTCGTTTTTACACAGCCTCGACTCAAAGCGGGCTTTCAGTGTGCTCGATAGTCGCCACTGGAGTATGTATCGACTATGGGCGAAATGCCGCCGTCCACTAAGGTAACCCACATGTTCGGTGTGCTCTTATCTCGAGCCTGCGTGGCGTCGATGGCTCTCACGGTCGCAGGCGCAGCTGTCGCACAGGATATCGAGGATTCGACGGTAACCGCTTCCAACGGCGTTCTGGTCAGCATCAAAACCATAGCACGCGCCAATCGCCGGGAGATTTACTCTCCAATGGTGGAGGGCGACAGCACCGACATCTACGCGGGACGGATCGACATTGGCGGGGCTGCAGGCGCTCTGTTTCTCCAAGGCTCCGCCTATTATCGGGGACGGGCTCACCTGTACGACCGAGCCGAGTTCTTGGACGGAGATTTGGCGGTCTTCAAGCGCGGACCAGTAATGGTTCGGGAGTGCATTCCCAAGCCTGACGCGCCCCAACCCGACTGCTTGTGGAGCGAAGATTTCACGGTCACTGTCACCCCGGATGAGGTCGCCCATCATTCAAATGATGGAATGCTCGAGGTCGAACTCTCGGGTGGCCCCACCCTAGAGAAAACCAAGCTTTCGATTCCGGTCGACCATATTTACGCGGTCGTTGAGGTCGCTAACGCGCACTAGTCGCCAGGTCCGCTTCCCACCCCTCTCAGACATTTCCGGCGTCTCCTCAAGGCGGCATCGCTCACCCTAGCCATTCCGCGCATCTCGTGAGAACGTTCTCAAAACGGAGCGTGGAGGAACGCCATGAAGACGGGATGGATCGCGGCCCTGGCCGTGACGGCGGCGCTGTGCGCCCCCTGTGCGGCCGAGGCGCAGACGGGCGGTTTCCTGCGGGCCGAGGGGACGCGGATCGTTGATGAGGCGGGCGAGCCGGTCATATTGCGCGGCATGGGGCTGGGCGGCTGGGTGCTGCAGGAAGGCTATATGCTGCAGCTGGGCGCCCTGGGTCCGCAGCATGTGATCCGGGCGCGGATCGCCGACCTGATCGGCGAGGAGAAGACGGAAGGCTTCTACGCCGCCTGGCGCGCCAACCACACGACCAAGGCCGATATCGACGCCATGGGGCGGTGGGGCTTCAACTCGGTGCGGCTGCCGATGCACTATGACCGGCTGACCCTGCCGGCGGATCAGGAGCCGGTCGCGGGGCGGGACACCTGGAAGGAAGAGGGGTTCGCCGAGATCGACGCCCTGCTGGCCTGGGTCAAGGCCAATGGGATGTATCTGATCCTGGACCTGCACGCCGCGCCGGGCGGGCAGGGGAGCGACCTGGCCATCTCGGACCGCGACCCGTCGAAACCGTCGCTGTGGGACAGCGCGGAGAACCGTCGCAAGACCGTGGCCCTGTGGCGGCGGCTGGCCGAACGCTACGCCGACGAGCCGGCCATCGGCGCCTATGACCTGATCAACGAACCCAACTGGGATTTCGAGAAGCCGGCTGGCGGCCATGGCTGCGAGGAGACGACCAACGCCCCGCTGCGGTCGTTGATGAGGGAGATCACGGCGGCGATCCGCGAGGTGGATCCGCGGCACATGATCGTCATCGAGGGCAATTGCTGGGGCAACAACTATCGCGGCGTCACGCCCCTGTGGGACGAGAACACCGTGATCAGCTTCCACAAATACTGGAACGCGACGGACCGGGCCTCGATCGCCGACATCCTGCGGCTGAGGGACGAGACCGGCGCGCCGGTGTGGCTGGGCGAATCCGGCGAGAACTCCAACACCTGGTTCACAGAGACCATCGCCCTGGTCGAGGACGAAGGCATCGGCTGGGCCTTCTGGCCGCTGAAGAAGATCGGCTTCAACCAGCCGCTGGAGATCACGCCGAACTCCGGCTGGCCCAGGCTGGTCGCCTATCTGACGGGCGAGGGGCCCCGGCCGTCGGCGCAGGAGGCGCAAGAGACGCTGATGCGGCTGGCGACCCACGACATCCGGTTCGAGAACAATGTCGAACACCGCGACGTGGTCGACGCCATGCTGCGTCAGCCCCGTTCGGACGCGGCGGTTCCGTATACGGCGCATCGGATCGGGACGGCGGGCGTGACGCTCCGCGCGGCCGACTATGACCTGGGCCGGTCGGGCGTGGCGTGGAAGGACGTCTATGACGCCGACACCGACGGGCCGGGCGAGCGGATCCCCTGGTGGAACACCGGACGGACCTGGCGCAATGACGGCGTGGACATCGGTCTGGACGGCGGCGAGCCCGTGGTGGTCGAGTTCGAGACCGGGGAATGGCTGCGCTATACGGTGACGGCGCAAGCGGCGGGCGACCGGCGGGTGACGGTGGTCGGCGCGGGCGGCCGGGTGTCGGTTTCGCTGAACGGCGGGGCGGCGGCGGGGGGCGATCTGCCCACGGACGACGGATGGCGCGAGGGGCGGTCGGTGGAATTGCCCTTCATGGCGGGGACCAACACCCTGATCCTGAAAGCCGAGGACTGCGGCGCCTGTCGCGTGAAGGAAATCCAGGTCGGGGGCTGAGCCCGGCGCCCAGGGCGTCGAAGACGGGCTTGGCTCCAACATCCGAATTGCGCAGAAGCGGCGGTATGGTAGCGTTCACAAGGTGAAGAGGCGGGGGTTCATGTTCTTCGATAGCCGCATCTTCCGGCGATGGTATGTCGGCATGATGGTGGTGTGGGTCGCCCTGTTCGCGACGTTCAACAGCATCCCGTTCCTGGTCGAGCACTGGTATTACCCGGCCATCATGGTGCTGGGCGCCTTTGTGGCGGGCCTGACGCCTGAGGGCGGCGGCGCCGTGGCCTTCCCCGTGCTCAGCGTGTTTCTCGACATCGATCGGGGGATGGCGCGCGACTTCAGCCTGATGATCCAGAGCGTGGGCATGACCAGCGCGAGCATCTGGATCCTGTCCCGCAAACAGAACCGTCTCGCCTCCTACGCCCCGGTTCTCTGGTTCGTCCCGGTCGCCTTCCTGGGCTTCGTGTTCGGGATGAACGTGATGCAGGGCATTCCGGTCTATATCATCCAGGCCCTGTTTCTCAGCCTGATCATGACCTTCGCCCTGGCCTATATCGCCAGCAAACACCGGGGGCACCGGGACAGGCTGCCGAACACGGGCCGCCTCGACAAACTGATGCTGGCCGCGATTCTCTTTGCGGGCGGCGTCTGCGCCAGCCTGTTCGGCACGGGCGCCGACATCGTCCTGTACACCCTCCTGGTCACCCGTTTCCGGATGGATGAGAAGATCGCCACGCACCAGAGCATCATGGTGATGGCGGCCATCAGCGTCCTGGGTTACGGCTATCGCGCCTTCTGGGATCAGGGGATCACGGACTATCAGGTTCGGACGTGGCTGTGCGCCTATCCGGTCGTTCTCCTCATGGCCCCGTTTGGAAGCTATGTGCTCAGCAAGCTCAAGATCGACTGGATGCTGCGCGGGATTGTGGCCCTCAACATCTTCCAGATGGTCTATTTCAACCTCAAGGCTCCGACGCCCGAAAAGATCGCCTGCTCGCTCGGCTTTTCCGCCGTCCTGTTCGCCGTGTTCTGGCTCACGCTCGCCCACATGGCCCGCTCCAGGCAGCAGGGCTTTGGCGAGGCGGCGACAACGCCGGTGGAGCCGGCGGAATGAGCGCGGGGCGGATGCGACCCGCCCCAGTCCGCCTCCGCCCGTCGCCAGGGCGGAGGTGTTGACGGTCCTCAGTCGTCCAGCCGGCCGGTCAGGAACAGCACGCCGACGGCGGTCAGGGCGCCCAGGGTGAAGGCGGTGATGATGGATCCGGCGGCCACGGCGGTGGAGACGGTGACGGGGCGGGTCTCGTACCATTCGACGATGTCGGCCTCGTGCAGGTCGTCGTCGGCGCGGCCCTCGGCCTCATAGATGTCGGCGGTGTTCATCGGGGGCTCCATAGCAGCGTCAGGGATCAATACGCCCAAACGGCCGAGGTTCCACCCCCCGACGCTCATCACGCCCGTACATCGTGACAGCCCGCCGCGCATCGGCTAGGAGGCGCGGCTCAGGTTTCAGACTCTCGAAGACGATCCCATGGCCGGCCACTCGAAATTCAAGAACATCATGCACCGCAAGGGGCGCGCCGACGCGGTGCGTTCCAAGCTGTTCTCCAAACTGTCGCGCGACATCACGGTGGCGGCCAAGTCGGGTCTGCCCGATCCCGCGGCCAATCCGCGCCTGCGTCTGGCCGTCAACAACGCCAAGGCCGAAAGCCTGCCCAAGGACGTGATCCAGCGGGCCATCAACAAGGCCTCGGGCGGCGACGTCGATACGATGGAAGAGGTCCGCTACGAGGGCCGGGGCCCCGGCGGCGTCGGCATCATCGTCGAGGCCCTGACCGACAACCGCAACCGCGCGGCGTCCAACATCGGCGCGGCCTTCAAGAAGAACGGCGGCGCGCTGAGCGAGATGAACTCGGTCGCCTTCATGTGGGATAAGGTCGGCCAGATCATCTACAAGGCCGAGGCCGGGACCGAGGACGAGGTCATGGAAGCCGCCATCGAGGCCGGCGCCCAGGACGTCGAGAGCGATCTGGTCAAGCCCGACATCTACGAGGACGCGCCGGGCCACACCATCTGGACCGCCTTCGAGGACCTGAACGAGGTCGCCGAGGCCATGTCCAAGGTGCTGGGCGACCCCAAGTCGACCGCCATCGTCTGGAAGCCCCAGTCGGAGGTGACCGTGACGGGCGAGGCCGTCGGCACCCTGTTCAAGCTGCTGGACGCGCTGGACGCCGAGGACGATGTGCAGAACGTCTATTCGAACGAGGACATCTCGGACGAGGATGCGGCCAAGTACGCCGGATAATACGTACACGCGCTGATCTACGAACAGAGGTCTCGACACGTTCGTAACCCGCGATTAACCTCTGGTCATAGGACGGTGAGCGGTTCGATTCGCCTCTGGAGGCAGGGATCGAGGTCGCCCACCGCGATGCGGGCATACGACGCGGGGCGCGACCATGAGACTGACCAGAATCGATCGCGTGCTGTCACGCGGCAAGCCTGAACAGGCCAAGGACGAAGCGGCCGCGCTCGGGCGGCCCGAGCAGGACGTCGCAGGTCTGATCGGCGAGCGGTTCGAGACCATTCAGGACAGTCTGGACCAGCTATCGGAGATGGCGCAGCGGTTCGGCACCTTCGAGACCCTGCTGGGACAACTGCGGGACCCGCTGGAAGCCGAGTTCCGCTCGCGCCGCGACAACCACGTGGAACTGGTCAATCTGCGCAACGCCAACAGCGCGGCGACGAAACAGGTCAGCCTGCTGACCGCCGAGGTCCGCAAGCTGTCGGACGCCCTGGCCGAGTCCGAGGCCAAGGCCGACGATCTGGCGGCGCGCGGCGGCGAGACCACGGTCAATCTGCAGGAGGCCCGGGTCGAACTGGGCCGGCTGCGCAACGAACTGGCCCAGGCGGCGACGCGGCTGGAAGGCCTGGAGACGGTCGAGCGCGCCTCGGCCCAACGGATCCGCGAGCTGGAGCAGGATCAGGAATCGCTGCGCAACCAGTTGAAACAGGCCGAGGTCGCCCGGTCGGAGTCCGACACCACGCGCGGTCAGGTCCAGCGCGATCTGGCCCTGGTGCTGGAAGAGAACACCGCCCTGCGCCGTCGCGTGGACGAGGTCGGGACCGAGGTGGCGGGTCTGGCCCGCGCCGCGGCCGCCGGCGAAGGCCAGCTGGCCACCGAACGCGCCCGCGCCGCCTCCGAACAGGCCGAGGCCGCCCGTTCGATCCGCTCGCTGGAAAGCCAGGTCGAATCGGCCCGCGCCGAGATCGCCGCCCTGACCGCCCGACTGGACACCGCCACGGCGCGCGCCAACGGGCTGGAGGTGCTGAACAGCGAACAGGCCTCGCGCCTGAACGAGCTGCAGACCGGCGGTCACGCCGTCGAACGGCGCGCCGACACGCTGCAGGTCGCCCTGGACCGGGCGGTCGAGCGGGTGCGCGCGCTGGAAACCGAAACCGAGGACGCGCGTCAGCGTCAGGCGGCCATGGAGGTCGCCCGCGTCGCCGCCGTCGACCGCGCCGAGGCCCTGACCAAGGCGGCCATGGCCCACGACAAGGCCATCGCCCGCGCCGAGGAGCGGATGGTGAAGCTGCAGTCCAAGCTGGCCGCCGCCCAGGACGAGCACGAGGCCCGGGTCCAGACCCTGAGCCAGCAGATCAGCGCCCTGCGCGAAGACCTGGAAAGCGCCCGCGCCGAGGGGGCCATGTCGGCCGCCGCCCTGGACGCCGCCCGTCGCGGCCGTGGCGGCCGGGCGACCATCGCGGACGCCGCCGCCCAGCTGCAGGCCATCGTCGGCTGACGACGGGGAACATTCGCCCGACCCCGGCGGTTGATCGGGCATGGTCGCGGATGTTCTCATCGATGCAGTTCCGCCCGTCCTGGGCGCCGTCGTCGCCGGCGGGGTCATCGGACTGGAGCGCGAATGGCGCGGTCGGGCGGCCGGATTCAGAACCCATATCCTCGTCAGCCTGGCCTCGGCCTTGCTGATGCTGGCCGCCCTGTCCCAGGCGGACTGGGCGTTTCGCGCCCTGCCGAACGAGACCATCACCACCGACCCGACCCGGATGGCGCACGGGGTGCTGACGGGGATCGGCTTCCTGTGCGCCGGCGTGATCTTCCGCACCGGGTTTTCCGTTCACGGCCTGACCACGGCGGCGTCGCTGTGGATCACCTCGGCCATCGGCCTGTTGTTCGGCGTGGGCCTGTACGGACTGGGGGCGCTGGGCACGGTGGTGACGGCGGCGATCCTGGGCGGGCTGAGGTTGATCGACCAGCGCCTGCCGGGGCGGACCGTGATCGACGCCGTCGTCTGCTGGGAGCGGCGCGAGCCCTCGCCCGAGGCCGCGGTCCAGGCGGCCTTGCGGACGACGGACGCCGACGTGCGCCCCGGACGGTTCGAAATGACGGAGGACGGACGGGCGCGACGCACCTGGCGGCTGAAGGCGGCGAGCGAGACGGACCTGCAACGTCTGGCGGAGCAGCTGGGCGCCGTACCGGGCGTGACCGGCTATCGCCTGGATCCGCGCGACGATTGAAACCGTTCATTGCCCGATAACCCTCTTTGCGGCATGAGGGGAACGGATGGCGAACGAACCTGTCAGAATCATCGGGCTGGATCCCGGTCTGCGACGCACCGGCTGGGGGGTGATCGTCTCGGACGGCGCGCGTCTGCGGTGGGTGGCGCACGGGGTGGTGGCCCCGCCCGAGGCTGCGCCCTTTTCCGAACGCCTGCTGTTCCTGTTCGAGGCCCTGGGGACCATCTGCGCCGACCACGGCTGCGAGGAGGCGGCGGTGGAAGAGGTGTTCGTCAATGTGAACCCGTCCTCGACGCTAAAGCTGGGCCATGCGCGGGCGGCGGTGATGCTGGCCCCCGCCAAGCTGGGCCTGGCGGTGGCGGAATATTCGCCGAATCTGATCAAGAAGGCCGTGGTCGGGGCGGGCCATGCCGACAAGAGCCAGATCGCCTTTATGATCAAGCGGCTGTTGCCGACGGCGGGGGACGTCAAGGCCGCCGCCGCCGACGCCCTGGCCGTGGCGGTCACCCATGCGCAACTGAGGAAACGGTCCTTGCTGGAAGCCATGCACCGGGGGGCGGCG
>NZ_JMQR01000135.1:0-7655 GCF_000698025.1 Brevundimonas sp. EAKA
AGTGGTGCGTCGGCGGCGTAGGTTGTGTATAAGGGCCAGCCTCCCGAACATCCCCGAAAACCCCCAATGCCCGCCCCCCCCGCCGTCGTAGAAAAACCCGAGACCCCCGACCCCAGCGGCCGGCCCGCCGCAGCCGCCGCCGAAGTGGTGGTGCTGAAGTTCGGGTCGTCGATCCTGCGCAGCCCGGCGGAGGCGCCGCTCGTGGCCTCGGCCGTCTATGGCCATGTGCGGGCGGGGCGCAAGGTGGTGGCGGTGGTCTCGGCCTTCGGCGGGGCGACGGACCAGATGCTGGGCGAGGCGCGGGCGCTGGGCCTGGCCCATTCCAACGACCTGCTGCCCGGCTATGTGGCCCTGGGGGAGGAGAAGTCGGCGGCGCTGGTGGCCATCGCCTGCGACCGGATCGGCCTGGACGCCTGCGCCCTGTCGGTGCGGGAGCTTGGCATCGTCGCCGAGGGCGAGCCGGAGCATTCGCGTCCCTGCGGCCTGCGGCCCGACCATCTGAAACAGGCGCTGGACCGGCACGAGGTGGTGGTGGTGCCCGGCTTTGGCGCCGTGCGGCCGGACGGGCGGATCGCCCTGCTTGGGCGGGGCGGGTCGGACCTGACGGCGGTCTTCCTCGCGGCGGAACTGGGCCTGAAGAAGGTGCGTCTGGTGAAGGATGTCGACGGCCTTTACGACCATGATCCGAACGATCGGACGGCCCCGGCCCTGCGCTATCGCCGGGCGTCCTGGGACGTGGCGCGCAAGCTTGGCGGCGCCCTGGTCCAGCACGACGCCATCGATCTGGGCGAGAGCCGGGGCGTGGAGATCGAGGTCGCGGCTCTGGATCGGGCCGACGGCACGGTCATCGGCAAGAAGTCGGCCCCGCCCGGACCGGCCCCGGCCCTGCCGCCGCTGAAGGTGGCGGTCGCCGGCTGCGGCGTGGTGGGCGGCGGGGTACTGGCCCGGCTGCTCAGCGACCCGCGCTATGACGTGGTCGGGGTGCTGGTGCGCGATCCGAAGAAGGTCCGAGACGTCGCCTGTCCCCAGTCCCTGTTCACCGCCGATCCGGCCGTCCTCTGGGCCAAGAAGCCGGACATCGTGCTGGAGGCCCTGTCGGAAGGCGAGGCGGGCCATGCGGTCATCCGCGCCGCGCTGGAGGCCGGCTGCGACGTGGCCAGCGCCAACAAACAGGCGGTCAGCCGCGATCCCGGCGGCCTGCAGGACCTGGCCAAGGCCCATGGCCGGCGGATCTTCTGGTCGGCCTCGGTCGGGGGCGGCGCGCCGATGATCGAGACGGTGCGCGCGGCCCGCGCCGCCGGCGAGGTGGTCGGGTTCGAGGCGGTGCTGAACGGCACGGTCAACTTCATGCTGGAGCGGCTGGGCGACGGCGCGGCCTTCGCCGAGGCCCTGGCCGACGCCCGGGCGGCGGGCTTCGCCGAGGAGGATCCGTCGGCGGACCTGGAGGGGCTGGACGCCGCCGCCAAGGTGCGGCTGCTGTGCCACGAAGCCTTCGGCCGCTCGCCCGAGGGCGAGGTTCCGCGCGACCACCTGAGCGAGGCCACATCGGCCGACGGCGGGGTGCGCCAGATCGGCGCCGCCCATCTGAAGGACGGGGTCATCGCGCCATCGGTCAGGCTGACGGGCGAACACGGCGACCCGCTGTTCTCCAGCCTGCGCGGCGAGGGCAATGCGCTGAAGGTTTACGGCGCCGACGGTCGGGTGTGGCGCTGCCGGGGCCGGGGCGCCGGCCGCTGGTCCACGACCGAGAGCATCATGGCCGATCTGGCCGAGATCGTGCGCGCCCGCCGCGCCGACGCGGGCCTGAACTAGGCCATGGCCGTCTTCACCCCCGTATCGCTGGACGAGGCCAGGCGGTTCCTGGCCGGCTACGACCTGGGCGAGGTGGCCGAACTGACCGCCATCGCCGAGGGGGTGGAGAACACCAATTACCGGCTGGAGACCCGGCAGGGGGCAGCCCGCCGGCGGTTCGTCCTGACCCTGTTCGAGGCGCGGACGGACGAAGCGTCGCTGCCGTTTTGCCTTGGGCTGACGGCCCATCTGGCGGGGCGGGGCTTTCCTTGTCCGACCCCGATCGAGGACCGGTCCGGCGGCTGGCTGGGGCGGCTGAACGGCCGGGCGGCGGCGGTGATCGAGTGGAAGACCGGCGCCTGGCTGCTCCACCCGTCGGAAGCCGATCAGGCGGCGGCGGGGGCGGTGCTGGCGCGGCTGCACCAGACGGCGGCCGGGTTCGCCGGGCGGCGGGAGAACCCGGTTGGTCCGGCCATGTGGCGACGGCTGGCGGACCGGTGCGCGGCGGGGGCCTCGGGCGAGGACCGGGCGCTGCTGGACCAGGTCGAGGCGGCGCTGGCGCGGCTGGATGATCCGTTTACGGATGATCTGCCCGTCGGGCCGATCCATGCCGACTATTTCCCCGACAACATCCTGTTCGAAGAGGGGGCGGTGTCGGCGGTGATCGACTTCTATTTCGGCTGCACCGGGCCGCTGGTCTACGATCTGGCCATCGCCCTGTCGGCCTGGGGCTTCGACGCTGAGGGCCGACCGATGCCCGACGCCCTGGCCGCCTTCCAGCGCGGCTATGAGGCGGTGCGGCCGCTGAGCGAGGCCGAGCGCGCGGCCCTGCCGCGACTGGGCGAGGCGGCGGCCCTGAGGTTCACCGTCACCCGCCTGCACGATCGCATCTTCCACGACCCCTCCAAACTGGTCACGCCCAAGGACCCGGCGGTCTTCCTGCGTCGCATGGACCACTGGCGGGCGCTGGAGACGGCCTGATTAGACTCAAAAAATGGAGTCTATTTTCGTCCAGTGTTTCGCGCGGCGGTGAAATTGCACCGGGCGGAAAAGACGGTGCAATGTGCAAAGTGCAGTTTCGCCGGGGCGGCTGGGGTTCAGTTCTCAAAGACCGTGCGAGGAGTATGGCACGGTTTTGAAGGGCGTTAGGTTGAAGCCTGTTTCAGGCGCCAGGGCGCTGAAAATGCGCACAGTGTGGTCGCGGAATTGGGATAGCTGACAGCTCCGGTCCTGCTCACGCTTCGACTTCAATCTGTCTCCTCCCCGCTTGTGGGGAGGGGCCCCGAGGGGGTGAAGGGGCTCTTTCCGCGCCACCGAATCCGAGTTCAGAACCCCTCCGTCACGGCGCCGACGAGGCTCGCGCCACCTCCCCACGAGGTCGGAAGGAGACCTTGGAAGAGGGTCACCCTTGTCCGGGATTGGGCAGGCAGGCGGGGTCGACAATGTCCTGGTCCTGGACGCGATAGCCGCCCAGATCGTCCCGGACGATCAACAGGGCTTTCTGAGTCCTGTAGCTCCCGCTATTCAGCGCCTGATCATAGAAGCAGGCAACGACGCCGTCGGGCGTGGATCGCAGTATTTTCAGGCCGAGCCGCCATCTGTTGCCCGTCCGCTGCAAGCTGGCGACATCGTCTTCCACCGTCAGATTCGAGAAGGACCAGTCGGCGGGACGTCGCAGGCCTTCCGCTCGGGATGGGCCCGTCGAGTTCCGGAAGGACGTCAGGTCGAGACCTTGAAGAATCTCAGCCGCAGAAGGCGCGGCCTGAACAGATATGAAGGCCGCTACGGCGGCGGGGAACAACATGGCCAAGGTTCCTGATCGCCGCGAACAGGCGGCTTTGCATGTTGTCCGATCTTCCGGATTTGACAAGTTCGATGAACTTTGGCGGCCCGGCCTCGCGTCGGGCCCCACCCGCTTCGCTGCGGGCGCAACCCCTCCCCTTGACGGGGAGAGGCGATCAACACGGGCCCGATCAGGTCCGGCAAATCGACACGCCGCCGTCCACCAGGGTCGCCGTTCCGGTCATGAAACTGGAGGCGTCGGAGGCGAGGAAGGCGGCCGCGCGAGCGATTTCTTCGGGTTGGGCGATCCGTTTGAGGGCGTAGAGCCCAGATATGAAGTCGAGGGCTGCGGGTGTGTCGGCAACGCTGCGGCCCATCGGGGTGTCTGCGCCGCCACAAACAAGGGCGTTGGCGCGGATCTTCTGCGCACCGAATTCGGTTGCGACGACCTGGGTCAGACCGATCAGTCCGGCCTTGGAGGCGGCATAGGCCGCCATGCCCGGAAATCCGACGGTGTGGCCGACGAAGGTCGAGGTGAAGATGATCGAACCGCCGCCGCGCGCCTGCATGGCGGGAATCTGATGCTTGGCGCACAGAAAGGCGCCGGTCAGGTTGACGTCGAGAGCGTCGCGCCAGCCGGAGACGGACAGGTCCGGCGTCGGCGCCATCTCGGAGAGGATCCCCGCGTTATTGAAGGCGATGTCCAGGCCGCCGAACCGGTTCTTTGCCGTCTGGACCATGGCGACGGCCGTCGCTTCGTCACGGACGTCGCCGACGACCGAGACCGCTTCGCCGCCTACGGCCTCGATCATCGTGACCAGGTCGGCGAGTTCGGCGTCACGACGGCCGGAGACCACGAGCTTGGCGCCGAGCGCGGCGAACAGTCGGGCGGCGGCGTGACCTATGCCCGAACTGGCGCCCGTCACGACGGCGACTTTGTCTTTGAGCTGATACATGGAGAATTCTCTTTGCAAATGAAGGCTGCCCCCCGCAGTCGTCGGGTCAGCTGGATTTTGCACCGAGCGCCTGGCGAAGGCTGGCGGGAACCGGCTGTCGGATCGAAAAGCCGAACAGCCGCGCCTGCGCCGCCTTGTCGCTGGAACGGAAGCGGGTTCCGGGATTTTCTTGGTTACGCGGCCATGAGGGTCGCGCTCCCCGAGGACGAGATTTCAATATGACCGACGAACGGATCGAGGGCGCCGCGTATGAGGCGACCGGTAAGACTAAAAAGGGTTTCGGCAAGCTGGTCGGCGACCAGAAGCTGCAGGTCGAGGGGGCGTTCGAGGACGCCAAGGGCCGGTCGCTGGACACCTTCGGCAAGGCGATGGACGCGGTGGATCGGCTGGTCGAGAAGACCCCGGTCGATTATCGCGACAAGGCGCGGGCCGTGGCCGGCGAAGCGCGCAAGCGGCCGCTGGTGACGACCCTGTCGGTGGCGGGCGTCGGCCTGATGCTGCTCGGGATGCTGACGCGGCGGCGGTAGGTAATAAAACGCTCTCCCTCCCCCTGCGGGGGAGGGAGATTTATGGGTCAGCGCGCGCGGACCGCGGCCAGGGCCGCGTCCATCGTGCCGTCGATGATCGTCATCCGCTCGGCCTGGTCGCCCAGGGCGGCGATGACGGGCGCGGGCTCGGGTTCGAAGCCGAGGACGGCGGAGACGAAGGCGCCGAACTTGGACGGGTGGGCGGTGGACAGGGCGACGACCGGGCCGGTCGAGCGATCGACGCGGCGGGCGGCGGCCAGCGCAACAGCCGTATGCGGGCAGACGACGCGGCCCCAGGTCTCATAGGCGTGGGCGATCTCGGCGCGGGTTTCCATCTCGTCGACCGAGACGGCCGAGACGGCGGCGCGCAGGGCGGCCAGCAGATCCGGATCGAAGGCGACGGCGCCGTCGCGGGCGAAGGTTTCGAACACCGTGCGGGTGCGGTCGCCGTCGCGGCCGGTCGCCTCATAGACCAGGCGCTCGAAGTTGGACGGGGCCTGGACGTCCATGGAGACGCTGCCGCTTTCGATCGCGGGACGGCGTGAGTAAATCCCGTCATTGATGGCGCGGGCCAGGGCGTCGTTCTGGTTCACCGCCGCGACGAAGCCGTTGCACGGCAGGCCCATTTTCGTGGCGGCGATGCCGGCGAAGGCGTCGCCGAAATTGCCGGTGGGGACGACGAAGGTGGCCGGGCCGCCCAGCTGGGCCGTGGCCGAGACATAATAGGGGATCTGGCCCGCCAGCCGGGCCCAGTTGATCGAATTGACCGAGGACAGACGGCCGCGTTCGCGCAGGGACGCCTCGGCCAGCAACCCCTTCACCAGACGCTGGCAGTCGTCGAAATCGCCGCGCACGGCGAGGTTCAGCACATTGTCGGCCTGGACCGTCGTCATCTGCTTGCGCTGAACCGGCGAGACGCGGTCCAGCGGATGGAGCACGACCAGATCGACCGACTGGGCGCCGGCGAAGGCGCGGACGGCGGCGGCGCCGGTGTCGCCCGAGGTGGCGGTCAGGATGGTCAGACGCTCGCCCGAGGCGGCCAGGGCCTCGTCGGTCAGGGCGGCGACCAGTTGCATCGCCAGGTCCTTGAAGGCGGCGGTGGGGCCGTGGAACAGCTCCAGCACGAACAGGCCGGGCTCCAGCTCGACCAGAGGGGTGACGGCGGGATGGGCGAAGCCGGCGGCCAGGCGGTCCAGGGCGCGGTCGAGCGCGCCGGCGGGCAGGGCGTCGCCGATGAAGGGCGCGACGGCTTGCAGGGCGATGGACTTGTAGTCGGCGGTCGCATCCCAGGCCGAGGGCGACAGGGTGGGCCAGGCGGCCGGCATATAGAGGCCGCCGTCGGGGGCGATGCCACGCAGCAGGGCGTCGGCGAAGTCGGTCTCGGGGGCCTGACCGCGGGTGGAGACGTAACGGGCGCTGGAGGTGCTCATGATGGTCTGGTCGTAACCAGCCGGGGCGGCGTCGTCACCCGGTTTCTGGTCGTTCGGGGGAGGAAATTGTCGGGTGGGCGGCGAAGATGCGCCCGTGCGACAAATTCATGCCGCCTGGGCGCTCGGGCGTGCCCCTGCGACCATCGTCCCCGCTGGCGCCTGAGCGCGGGACGGTCCATGTCTGGGGGATGAGACGACGCGATCTTCTGATCCGGCTGGGCCTGGTCGCCGGCGCCGTGGGCGGGGCCTGGTGGCTGCGCGACCATGTGTTGTGGAAGGCGCCGGGCGTCGGGTTTCCGGCGGACGGCGCGTCGGGCTGGCTGGATTACGCCGCACGCCGCGCCGTCACCCCGACGGTCGCCGTGACGGTCAACGGAACCCCGGTGCGGGCCCTGGTCGATTCCGGCGCCCAGTATTCGGTGATCGACCGGTCGTTGGTCCAGACCCTGGGGCTGACCGATGTCTTCAATATTCCCATGGTGGCCTACGGCGTCGGGGGCGAGCCGCAGATGGGACGGGGCGCGGCCCTGGATGTCGAGGTCGGGCGGCTGAGGCTGGACGGGTTGCGGGCGGCGATCCTGGACCTGGGGCCGCTGGCGGGCGATCAGGGGCTGGGGGCGCCGCTGATCCTGGGTCAGGACGTGCTGCGCGAACTGGTGCTGGAGCTGGACACGGGGCGACGGCGGATGCGGTTCCTGAAGCACGAGGTCTGGACGCCGACCCCGGACATGGCCGCCGTCGCCGTGACCCGGGCGGGCAAGGCCTTGCAGGCGGGGATCACGGTCGAGTGGGCGACGGTGGAGGCGGTGATCGACACCGGCGCCTCGGCCGTTCTGGCCGTGACGCGCGAGACGGCCCAGGCGGCGGGCCTGCTGGACGGGCGTGAACGGCGGCCGGGGCAGAGCCTGGTGCTGGGCGGGGTGGTGCGGGCCGAGGCGGTGACGGTCCGCACACTGACGTTCGCCGACGAGCTGTACCGCAATGCGGAGGTGGCCATCTATGACGACGTGCCCGTGCCGGGCTTTCCCAAGGCCCTGATCGGCATGGGGGCGTTCGAGGATCGGCGGCTGGCGCTGGACCTGGGCGGGCCGCGCCTGTTCATGTCGCGGCCCCTGGGGATCACGGGGGGAGAGTAGAAGGGAAGCTCTCCCTCCCCCTGCGGGGGCTGG
>NZ_JMQR01000136.1:0-7636 GCF_000698025.1 Brevundimonas sp. EAKA
CATACAGGGTCTGGGACCAGGCCGCCGGCTCCAGCCCCGCCTCGCGCACCAGCCGCTCCAGCTGGCCCCGGGTGAAGGGGCGGCCGTGGCCGAAGGGGGTGTTCTCGGCCCGCGCCCACAGGCCGCCGCGCGCCGCCGCCGCCAGGATGATGCGCCCGGTGGGGGCCAGGGCGCGCACCGCCTCCAGCAGCAGGGCGGCGGGATCGTCGGCCTCTTCCAGGGCGTGGACCAGCAGGATGCGGTCGAACGACCCGGCGGCGAAGGGCAGGCGGCGGTCGTCGACCAGAAGGGTGCGGTTGCGCCCCACGCTGGGCCAGTGTTCGACGCCCTGGCCGCTCGGCATGGCGGCGACCACGCGGCGGGCGCCGACGAAGGCGTCCAGCCAGGGCGTGGCGTAGCCGACGCCCAGAACGTCGCAGTCGGGGGCCTCGCCCCAGGCGTCGTCCAAGCGCCGGGCCAGCAGGCGGCGCACCAGGGCCCCGGTCGGCTCGCCGTAGAAGGTTCGAAGCTCGTCGATGCTGCGCCGCATGGGGTCCACCATAGGCCCGCCGGAGCCGTCCTGCTAGAATGACGTCATGACCCTGGATGTTCACCTGTTTCCGTGCCGCAGCGACAATTACGGCTTCCTGATCCGCGATACGGCGACCGGCGTGGTCGCGGCGGTGGACACGCCGGATGCGGAGCGAATCCTGCAAGAGTTGGAGGCCCTGGGCTGGGGGCGGCTGGACCTGATCCTGAACACCCACTGGCACCCGGATCACACCGAGGGCAACGAACGGCTGAAGGCCGAGACGGGCTGCGAGATCGTGGGGCCGGAGGAGGTGCGCCGCGTCGCGCCGCTGGACCGGGTGGTCGCGGACGGCGACGTGGTGATGGTCGGCGAGACGCGGTTCGAGGTCACGGCCACGCCCGGCCATACGCTGGGCCATGTGGTCTTCCGCTCGGTCGAGAACCAACTGGCCTTCGTCGGCGACACCCTGTTCGCCCTGGGCTGCGGCCGGTTGTTCGAGGGGACGCCGGAGCAGATGTGGGCCAGTCTTCAGGCCCTGGCCGCCTGGCCCGAGGCGACCGTGATCTGGTGCGCCCACGAATATACGGCCTCGAACGCGCGTTTCACCCTGACCCTGGACGACCGGCCCGAGACCCGGGCCCACGCCGAGGCGATCTTTGCGGCGCGGGCGCGGGGCGAGCCCACCGTGCCGACGACGATCGGGACGGAGCGGCGGTTCAATCCGTTCCTGACGGCGGTCGATGCGGCCCAGTTCGCCGCGCGGCGGGCCGCGAAGGACGGCTTCAGCGGCTGAGGACGTCGTCCGCGACCACGCGGACGATCAGGGCCGAGGACGGCCGGCCGGCCACGCCGGCGCGCGGCATGATCACGACGCGCAGGACGCCGCGAGAGAAGGTCGCCTGCGGGCCCCGGCCCTGATCGACGATCTCGATGCGGCGGATCTTGTCCGCCTCGCGACGCAGGGCCGGTGATCGGGCCATGCGGGCGATGGCGTCCACGGCGGTCGACAGGGCGTCGGCGGCCACGGCTTCCGAGCCCGGCTGAATGTCCACGTCCACGACCACCAGTCGGCCCAGGGCGCGGCTGGCCCGGTCGCTCTGGCGGATGATGTAGTTCCACAGCTGGACGGCCGTCAGGGCCGGGGCCAGCAGGGGCGCGGCCTCGCCCGACGGCGAGACGGGCGAGCCCTGGGGCGCCGTGGTGGTGTACAGGGTCATGCCGCCGTCGGCCGTGACGCGCAGCACCTGGTCGCCGTTGTCGTTGCGATAGACGATGTCGCCGCGCGGCGCGGGGGCGGGACGCAGCACCCAGATCTCGGTCGAACGGTCGAACCGCAGCAGGGGGCGCGACCCGGTCACGTCCAGCACGAACCCCTGTCCCGTGCCGGCCACATAGCGGGCCGAGGGCGGCAGGTTGCGGCGCGACTGGGCGTGGCAGTCCGAGGGCAGGACCGCAGGCGCAGCCACGGACAGACCCACGGTCACGACGGCCGCCAGGGCCATCGCGGTCACGCGAGGCGACTTTTTCGCCCAGTCCGTTTCCGTCAACTTCATGAGACTGTGGATGAAACCGTCACGCGGCGGATTTTGGGCGAAGCCGCTTCACCCGACCAGGTACTGACCGCCGTTCAGAGACAGAGTGCAGCCTGTGACATATCCAGCACGCTCGCCCACCAGCCAGGACACCATGTCGGCGATCTCCTCGCCCTTGCCCAGGCGGCCCACGGGGATCTGGGCCACGATGGATTCCAGCACCTTGGGGTCCATGGCGCCGACCATCTCGGTGTCGATATAGCCGGGGGCGATGCAGTTGACGGTCACGCCCTTGCGGGCGTTCTCCAGGGCCAGGGCCTTGGTGAAGCCGATCATCCCGGCCTTGGCGGCGGAATAGTTGGTCTGGCCCACCTGGCCCTTCTGGCCGTTGATCGAGGAGATGTTGACGATCCGGCCGTGGCCGCGGTCGCGCATGCCGTTGATGACCTGGCGGGTGGTGTTGAAGACGCTGTCCATGTTCACCCGGATCACGTCCGACCACTGGTCATGGCTCATCTTGTGGAAGAAGCCGTCGCGGGTGATGCCGGCGTTGTTGACCAGGATGTCGACCGGACCCAGCTCGGCTTCGACCTCCTGCACCGCACGCGCGCAGTCTTCGAAGCTGCCGACATTGCCCTTCACCACGAAACAGCCGGTGGCCCTGGCCGTGGCCTGGGCGGCTTCGTCATTGCCGGAATAGCCGGCGGCGACGCGGACGCCGTCCTCGCTGAGGCGCTGGACGATCGCCCTGCCGATGCCTCGGGTGCCGCCGGTCACGAATGCCACACGCGCCATGATCGTTTCCTTGTCCCTTTGGTCCGTCTGCTGCGGACCGTGGTTAAAGGTGTAGCGACGCCTCGGCCGCAGGCAAGCCCGATTTCCGCGGGGGAAACCGGGCTTGATGTCGCACGGATCAGGCCGCCAGCTTTTCCATGTCGATGACGAAGCGGTAGCGGACGTCGGACTTCAGCATCCGCTCATAGGCTTCGTTGATCTGGTCGGGGGCGATGGTCTCGATGTCGCAGGCGATGCCGTGTTCGGCGCAGAAGTTCAGCATCTCCTGGGTTTCGGCGATGCCGCCGATCAGGGAGCCGGCGATGCGGCGACGACGCCACAGCAGGGGCACGGCGAACACCGGCAGGCCCTCGGTGGTCAGGCCCAGCATGACCATGGTCCCGTCACGCGCCAGCAGCTGGACCTGGCTGGAGATCTCGTGCGTGGCCGAGACGGTGTTGATGATCAGGTCGAAGCTCTCGGCCGCGGCCTTCATCGCCGCCTTGTCCGAGTTGATCAGGAAATGCTTGGCGCCCATCCGCTCGGCGTCGGCCTTCTTGCGGTCCGAGGTGGACAGGACCGTGACCTCGGCCCCCATGGCCGCCGCCAGCTTGACCGCCATATGGCCCAGGCCGCCCAGGCCGATGACCGCGACCTTCGAGCCCGGTCCGACGCCCCAGGTCTTCAGCGGCGAATAGGTGGTGACGCCGGCGCACAGCAGGGGGGCGGCGACGTCCAGCGGCAGCCTGTCGGGGATGGACAGGACGAAATGCTGATCGACGGTGATGTGGTCGGAATAGCCGCCCTGGGTGATGGTCTCGGCCGTGCCGCCCTTCCGGTCCTTGCCGCCGTAGGTGCCGGTGAAGCCGGGCACGCAATACTGCTCCAGACCTTCCTGGCACGACGAGCATTCGCGGCAGCTGTCGACCATGCAGCCCACGCCGACGCGGTCGCCTTCCTTGAAGCGGGTGACGTTCGAGCCGACGGCCGCCACCACGCCGGCGATCTCGTGACCGGGCACCAGCGGGTACTGGGCCTGGCCGGTCTCGCTGCGGGCCATGTGCAGGTCGGAATGGCAGATGCCGCAGTATTTGATGTCGATCAGCACGTCGTCGGGGCCGGGATCGCGCCGTTCGAAGCTGTAGGGGGTCAGGGGCTTGTCGGCGGCGGTCGCGGCGAAGGCGCGTGTGGCGATCGGCATGGGGAAGTCCTTCAGGCTTTCGGGCAGGCGGTGGGGCGTGGGGGGCAGATGTGGCCCGGCGTGACCGGTCGCAAGGCGGCGCGCGTCATTTCAACTGGGCGATCAGCGCCTGGGCGGCCGCCGGGTTCCGCACCTTGGCCCCCGAGATGAAATAGGCGAAGACCTCGCCGCGTTCGGCCCAGGCGCGGGCCTGGTCGGCGACGGCGGACAGTTCGGCGGCGGTCATGCCGGTGGGCTCGTCCTCGCGGCTGGACATCAGCCGGGCATATCTGAAGTCAGACGTTTCTTCGTCGATCTGGGGCCAGGTCGGCTCCTCGTCATCGACGGCGTAGACGATGGCCGCGCCGTATTTGCGCGCCAGATCGTAGAACTGTTCGGTGGCGAAGCTCGGGTTGCGGACCTCCAGGGCGTGACGCAGGCGGATGCCGTCCTTCTCCGGGGGCAGTAGTTTCAGGAAGCCCTCGAAATCCTCGGGGTCGAACTTCTTCGTCCCCATGAACTGCCAGTTGATCGGCCCCAGCTTGTCGCCCAGTTCGGTCAGGCCCTGGGAGAGGAATTTCTCGAAACTCTCGCCGCCGTCCGACAGAATCTTGCGATTGGTGCAGTAGCGGCTGGCCTTGACCGAGAAGACGAAACCGTCCGGCGTCTCGTCGCGCCATTTGCGCCAGGAGTCGGGTTTGAAGGTCGAATAATAGGTGCCGTTGATCTCGATGCTGGTCAGTTTCGACGCCGCATATTCCAGCTCGCGCTTCTGAACCAGGCCCTCGGGATAGAAGATTCCGCGCCAAGGTTCGAAGGTCCAGCCGCCGACGCCGATGTGGATGGGGTGGGTCATGGCCAGTCGCTTCCCAGAGGTGAGGCCGTCCAGTCCTCGCGTGCGCTGCGGATGCGGAGGACTGCGACGATGTCGTCGATGTGTTCGTAGATGATGACGTGAGCGCCATAGGGCTGAACCCTGACGGGCGGCTGGATATCCGTGTGCAACCGGCCCGTATCGGGGAACAGGAGCAACTGCTGCAACTGGTCTTCCAAGCCTGAAATATAGGTTTCGGTCTGGCGGGCGCCGAACATTTCCAGGCCCTGCCAGAAAATCAGGCGCAGATCCGCTTCGGCGTCTTCGCTCAGCCGCAGGCGGGTCACGCCGCGCCCTTGCGTCTTTCGAATTCGGCGCGGACTTCCTCGAAGATCTCACGTGGGGTCTTTTCGCTGATCCCGCCGGCGCGCGCCTCGTCCACCAATCGCTGCATATGGGCGATCTTCTCGGCCTTGACCTGTTCGCGGCGGATCAGGTCACGGACGACGTCCGAGGCGTTGGCGTAGCGGCCTGATTTGGCCTGTTCCTCGACCCAGGCCTTCATCGGGTCGGGCAGGGAGATGTTCATCGTCGCCATGGGGTCTGCTCCTGTCCGGTCAGAATGGGAGTTTGGCAATCTTTGTCAATTGTCGCAGGGGATTTCAGACGGTGCGGCGAAAAAACAGTGTCTGAATCGTCTGAATTGTCTGAAATCGGGGTGGGACGAAATTGCGCGGAGCCCTCGAACCCAGGGCGAGGCGCCAGAGTCTGCAACTGAATGAGCCTCCCTTCCAATGCCGACGACGGGAGTATAGGCCCGCAGGGAAGGGCGGGGGGTGGCGACGGGATTTTTCAGTCAGGCGGTTGTTTCGTCGACAAAATGTCTGCGGAATTAGGATAGGTGGCGCCTGCGCCGACCGTCCGCGCGCCGGCCCTTATGATCGGCGCGCCATGGTCACGGCGCCGATATGGCCGCCGATGGGGAGCAGACGGACCCTCAGACTCGCGTCGCCCTGGAACCCGCCGCGCGACCGACCCGTCAGGGTGAAGGTCATGCGCACGCCGCCCGAGGCCATGACGACGACCAGCTTGCCGTCCCTTATGCGGCAGTCCGCCGGATCCCCGTCGAGGACGCACGAGAGCCGGCCGCGCGGCTGGGGCGTGACCGTCAATGGGAAATCCAGCTGATTTCCGCTCTTGGACTTGAAGGAGATGCTGAGGTCCTGCCGCTCGGCCGGCGTGATCTTCAGCATCCAGTCGCCGGCCACCTCGCCGCTGGTGATGGGCGGCGCGGCCTGAGCCAGGGCCGTTCCGCAAAGGGCGCAGGCCGCCAAGCCGCTCGCCAGGAACGCTCGCCGCTTCGCCATGCCCGCCTCCGAAGGTTCAGCCTGGAGTAGGGTAGGTCGATGATGCTGGATTGCCGCGTGAATTATTGGAAAGGTTGGGGATCAGCGGACTGTGCGGAGGTCTTAAAGGGGTGAAAGGGGTGAGAAGCGGACGACCATGGATTATGCAGCCCGTGTTTCTCCGACGTTCAAAAACGGCGTCACCGCCGCCATCGCGCGCTGGACGTATTCAGCCTTCTCGCCGACTGGCGCGACGTAGTGAATGGCTTCTTCTGCGTCACGCAGGGTCGCCAAGCGCGCAATCATCCAAGCGGCAAGGTATTGCGAGGCTAGGCAACCGCCGGCGGTTGCGACATTGCCGTGCGCGGCGAACGGCGCATCAACGACATTTACGCCCGCCTCGATAACCCAAGGCTTGGTCGTCAGGTCGGTGCAGGCGGGCAGGTCGCCGATCAGCCCCAGCTTGGCCAGTAGAAGCGTGCCGGAGCACTGAGCGCCGATTAGCTGGCGCGACGGGTCCAGCGGGAGGCGCGACAGGAACGTGGGATCGGCGGCGTAATCGCGGGTCTTGATCCCGCTGCCAATCAGCACCGCGTCGGCGTCGGCCAAGAACTCCAGCGGCTTCTGGCGCTGAATCGTCACCCCGGCCATCGAGGTGACCTCCGGCGTGGGGCAGGTGATGTGGGCCGCCCAGCCCTGTGATTTCATCCGGTTTAAGATGCCTGCTGCGATGAAGGAATCCAGCTCGTTGAAACCATCAAGGGTTAGGACGGCGATCTGCATGACGGGCACGGCGCTAGGAGATGATGAGGAAGACGGCAGGGTCGCCGAGTTATAGGGCCGCCGCAAGAGCGGACATTCTGGTTGCCCGGTTCGGGTCGTCTTGCGAAATCGCCGCCGGTTCGCAAAGCAGACTTGGGAGCAGGGCTCTCACCCGCTGCTCCGGTTGTGACCGGTATGTTCGATTACACCATCCCAGGCCCAGGTTCAGCGAACCGAGACGCCTCGTCAACCGATGTGAGGCATGGCGTGGTCGGATGCTTCCCCACTCATTCCGCGTCCAAATCCCCCCGCGCCGCGTCCGCCAGGGCGAAGAAGCGGTCGCGGACTTCGGCGGCGAAGGGGTTGTCGCGTTCGATGGCGCGGAAGACCGCGGGGCTGTCGTGGCGGACCATGTCGACGGCCTGCATCAGGCGGTCGAAACTGGCGGTGGTCATACGGGTCGGCAGGGGCTCCATGGCCAGCAGCAGGCGGGCGATCAGATGGGTCAGGCCCTGGACCGTGGCGGCCTCGCGGTCGTGATCCTCGGGGCTGACCTGAAACACCTTCAGGGCCAGGGCGCGGCGGCAGAAGGCGGCGACGCGGCGGGCGTCTCTGCGCGCATCGGGGGCGTCGCGCACGGCGCAGATGGCGATGCGCAGGCCGGCGATGCCGTGCTTGCCGCTCTGGGGGCCGAACAGGGGGTGGGTTCCGACGATC
>NZ_JMQR01000137.1:0-7612 GCF_000698025.1 Brevundimonas sp. EAKA
GGTCGAGGGCGACGTCAGGGCGGGGTTCGACCTGACCGGCCATTTTCTGGAACAGTTCGTCTTCCACCCGCAGAACAAGCCCTTGCCGGCCGCGCGGGTCTGGATGCTGGACCGGCTGGCCGAGACGGGACGTCTCTAAGCGACGGCCTTGGGTTCAAGCCCCATAGCCAATTCGGCGCGGGGCTCGCTTTCTTGGGCGCCTTGCAGGCCTGACGCCGCTGCGTCGCCTGAGCCGTGCTTCAGATCTCGAAAAACAACCGCGGGAAATTCACGCCACGCCCCATGGCGCGTCATGGTTGTGGGGGTCGACTTTCAACGGGGCCACGCGACCCTCCATCCGAGGCCTCAATCGAATGGAAGGAGACAAGCATGGCTATTCCGACCCCGGTGAACGGTCAGATCACCGACGCCGTCACCCAGGCGAATGTGAAGGTCCTTGGCGACGCCCCGGCGATGGCCATGGGCGCGATCTATCAGTCGCTCGCCCACTCCACCGGCATTCTCTACGAGAACGCGACGTCATCGCAGCAGCAGCTGGCGATCGCCGCCCAGGCCGCGACCAACCAGGGCGTGATCCAGATCTACAGCGTCGACACCATGGCCGGCGCGGTCGCCACGTCGAAGATCGCCCAGTCCGATACGCCCGACAACATGATGGCCCTTCTGACGGCCCTGCGCGCCGTCGGTCCCACGGCTGCGGTTTCCTGATTTTCCGTCCCGCAAACCCAAAACAGAAGGACTTGAGACATGGCGCTTCCGACACCCGTCAACGGCATGATCACCGACGCCGTCACCCAGGCCAACGTCAAGGTGCTGGGCGACGCTCCGGCCATGGCCATGGGCGCGATCTATCAATCGCTCGCCCACTCCACCGGCATTCTCTACGAGAATGCAGCCTCTTCGCAGCAGCAACTGGCCATCGCCGGCCAGGCCGCGACCAATCAGGGGGTCATCCAGATCTACAGCGTCGACACCATGGCCGGCGCTGTCGCCGCCAGCAAGATCAGCCAGTCGGACACGCCTGACAATCTGTTGTCCCTGCTGACGGCCCTGCGCGCCACGGCGGCCTGACGCCGAACCCTGGATATCCGTGACGGCCGCGGCGGGAGACTGGCGCCCGCCGCGCCAACCCCTGGAGGACGACCATGGTCGAGGCGAAGATGAACGAGAAGACGGCGGAAAAATCCGCCCAGACCCTCGGCGACTTCGAGGAGATTCTGAAGCTCATGCTGGAGCTCAGCAAGAACCCCGCGACGGCCCCCACGGCGGAATCAGTCGCCAACACCCTGCTGACCGTCATCGGCTCGGGCCCCAGCTTCGCGGCGATGCAGAGCCTGGTGGCCGCCAATCAGGCCAGCGGGATGATGTACCACAACGCCGTCGCCAACCAGCAGACCACCAACATCCTGGGCATGGTCGCGACCATGAACTGCGTCCAGGCGCTGATGGACAAGCCGTCCGTCATTCCGTGGCCGGACATCGGTCCGCGCCGTGAGGAGCCGTTCGAATGACACGCGAGGAAAAGCGATTGAGAACCGAAGAAGGGCTCGCCGTAGCGGCCTGTCGCGACGACGCCCTGCTGCTGTGCGCCGGAGCCGGCGTGTGCAACGCCGGTCTGATCACCATCATGGCCTCGGCGGACGCTTTTGCTGCGCGCCTGGCCGCCTCGACGCAGCATGCGGCGGAACTGTCGACGCTGCAGATCCGGCAACTGGCGACCAGCCTGGCCGACATGCAGCAGATCCGCACGGTCCGGACCGCCGACGTCGGCGTGCGGTCGGTGTCGCAAGTTCGTCAGGAGCCTGCGCCATCGGCCTTCTACGGCGCGCCGGTCGTCACCTGAGCATCAAGAAGGGGGGGAGGCTTCGTCATGAGCGACACCGTCAACGCACAGATCACCGACGCCGTCACCCAGACCAACGTCAAGGTGCTGGGCGAGGGGCCTGCGGAAGCCATGGCCGTGTCGGTCCAGGCGGTGGCGCACGCCACCAGCCTGTCGGTCGAGAACGCCAGCCAGACCCAGGGGGGCATGCAGCAGATCAACAACGCCGCCGTCGGCGCCCTGATCGCCAAGATCCTCGAAATCGCGGTCTGAGCCATGGCCTATCCGACCGCCGTGAACAGTCAGATCACCGATGCGGTGACGCAGCAGAACCTGATGGTCCTGGGCGCCGCATCGACGATCGCCATGGGCTCGATCTATCAGAGCGCGGCCCATTCGACGGCGATCGTGTTCGAGAACGCGGTCCAGGCCCAGCGCCAGGCCTCGATCTGCGCCCAGGCCGCCACCAACCAGGGCGTGATGCAGGTCTATGAGATGGGCAGCATGGTCTCGGCCATCGCCACCACGCGGATCGCCGCCAGAGCGCCGCCCCCCAGCCCGCTCGAAAACGCCCTTGTTCTGCTTATCGCCGCCAAACTGCTGAATCTCTAGAATTGTCAGGATCTGAACCATGGCCGCCGACACGCCCGTCAACTCGCAAGTCACCGACGCGGTCACCCAGACCAACGTCAAGGTGCTGGGCGAAGCGCCGGCCCAATCGATGGCGCTGGTCTATCAGAGCATGGCCCATTCGATTTCCCTGGCCATGCAGAACGCCCAGCAGGCGCAAGGGGGGCTGCAGCAGATCGGCAACGCCGTCACCTCCAGCGCCGTCACCATGATCATGAACGCGGCGCAGAAATAGCGCCTTCACCTGAAACGAGAGCTTTCGCGCCGTGACCGAACCGACCGTCAACAGCCAGATCAAGGACGCCGTCCAGACCTCGACGAACTGGGCGCTGGGCTTCGCGCCGCTCGAGCAGGGCACGCCCTCGACCTCGACGCGCGTCTCGGCCGGCGGCGCCATCGCCTACGACAAGGCCACCCAGGCGGCGGCTCTGTCGGTGCAGGACGCCGCCGATTACCAGCGCAACATGCTGTCCATCAGCACCACCGTCCAGGGCAAGGCCATGGCCATGATGCTGGCGTCGGGCGGGATGAACGAACCGGCGCTTGTCGCCTACGCCATGGCCCTGGTCAGTTCGTTCGCGGCGCCGATCGCGGCGGGCCTGGCGGCCGAATCCGTCACCACGGCGGTCAAGACCTTTCCCAGAAACTAGTCGAAGAGAGAGAAGGAGCAGCCATGTCCCGTTTGACCCTATCGAAGATGAGCGACGCCGAGGCCGTCGTTCAGGAAGCGCAGACGCTGGAATGGGAGACGCGATGCGAGACCGAGCGGTGGAGCGACGCCGCAGAAGACAGATCCTCCGCCGAAGGGTTTGAGGAAAGCCAGTCCAGATATCGGGAACTGCGTGCTGCGGCGGAGGCGATGGTCGCCATCCTGTACCGGATGCAGGAGCCGTTGCTGACCGATCCCTATGCGCCCTGGGCGGCGAAGCTGATGGTCAAGGCGCGGGGCCTGCTGACCGATATCGAAGACGGCGAGCTGGTCGAGAAGATCTCGTTCGTCTCCGCCGGATCCGACAAGGAATGAGGCCGGACAGGAGGGTTTGATGACAGACGATTCTCCCTCGCCTGAGGCCGCCGCCGGCGAGCCGCAGGTTCCGGCTGTAGATCCCATTGTCGTGGCGGCTCGGCGGATGGTCGCCGAGGTCTTCAGGACCTCGGCCGCGCGCCTGCCCGAGTTGCTGGCGGCTCAGTCGCCGCCAGACACGCCGATTCCCCAGTTCACCGAGGCCATGATCGAGCAGCTCCAGGCGCAGCTGACGCGGGCTCTGGGGCTGCCGCCCGATGAAGACGGATCCGCCCGATGACGGATGCGCATGGGGCGACGGGGCGGCATCTCTATGACTCCATATCGGAGCAGAAACACACGGTCGTCGACAGTTTCGCCGATCAGCGCGAGCTGTTGAAACGCGCCGTGGCCGAGCAACGCCTGGCGGCCATGCCCGAGGACCTGCAGCGCGCGGCGAGGGGGCCTTCCGCCCAGGTCAGTCTCGAGATCGTCGAGGCCCTGCAGAAGATCATCGCGCGCGAGGTGACGCGGCAGTTGGACCTCGCGATCTGCGCAATGATCGAACGGACCGCCGCATCGGCCGCCGCGCCGGCTGACGGGGCGTCAGGCGGCCAGTAGCCGTCAGTATTTTCCAGCACCGCATCAAACGGCTTCACAAAAAGCAAATACACCCGTCTAAGTAGTGATAACGGGGTTCTTACAAACTCTGGTTGATGCGACGTCGGTAATCCAGAATCGCGACGAGACCTCGATCGATACGCCCCGTTGGTTCTGCCAGGCCAAGCGTAGGGGGATGAGCTCGCTTTGGGCTTGACGGTCGCTCCCCACGCCGAGGGGGAGTGACGAATATGAATGTCGTCCGGTTATTTCCGGATTGGGAGACGCAAGGCGAGGAAGAGAAAGCGCCCGCGACGGCTGCGCCGCCTGAGCGGCGTTCTGCTTCCCATCCTTCAGCGCCGCGCACGCCGTCTCCGGTCGAGGTTCTGGCCCGAGCGGCCGGCGGTGATCGGGGCGGGGCGCCCAAGGCCGGGTTGACGCCTGCGGGCGTAATCGCGCGTGCTTTGGACCGGCCGCCGTCGATGGACCGTTTCTGGGCGATCTGGATGGTGCATCAGAACAGTCTGCGGCATCGAAGCCTGCGGCTCTCCGGCGGGAATCGGGCCGACGCCGAGGACGCATTGAGCGCGGCCATGGTGCGGGCGGCTCAGGCCTTTGACCGCCAGCCGGTGCAGAACCCCGGGGCCTGGCTGGTGCGGATCCTGCACAACGCCTGCATGGATCAGCACCGCCAGAACGCCAATCGCATTCCCATCGCGGCAGAGGACGCCGATCTGCCGCCGCCGTCCGCCGCCGCCTGGGTCAAGGCGGCGCCCTCGCCGGAAGAGGCGCTGTCGCAACAGGAAAGCGACGCGGCCTGGGGGCGGGCCATGAACGCTCTTCCGGCCACCTTGGTCGAGCCCTTGCGGCTCCATCTCGACGACTGGAGCGACGAACGGATCGCCGCCCATCTGAACATCAGCCGAGAACTGGTCCGCAAGCGTCGCCAGTTGGCCAAGAACCGGCTGCGGCTGCTGCTGGACCTTTAGCCGAAGGTGAAGGCGAAGACCTGGGCACCGGGGTCGAGGAATTCGATCTCGAAGGTACGTTCGCGAACGGCGCCGGACTGACGGATCAACTGATACAAGCGCTGCTGGTCGATGCGTCCCACCCCCTTGGCGTCGATGTCGGAGCCGGCGTCGGCGCCTGGCGCCTGGCCGTCGATCAGGACGCGGAAACGCGGCGTCGCGCCGGTCGCGCCCGGCCCCATGACCAGATGAAGGTCACGCGCCTTGAAACGGAACGAGACCCGTCCGCCCGCCGCCGCCAGTTCGGCGTGCTCGCGCGTCACGCGCCAGCGCCCGACCAGGCTCCAATCGTTCAGGTCCAGCGGGCTGGCCACATAGGTCTTGACGGCGTCGCGGGCGAGGCCGCCCGGCGAGCGGAAGTTCTCGGCGCGGGCGTAGCCGACATAGGTTTCGGGCGAACCGAGCTGGTCCATGGCGGCGGCGGCCTCGGCGCCCTGGGCCTGGATCTGGACGACGTCGGCGGCGACATCGGCGGCTCCGGCCTCCTTGAGCAGTTGCTGGATGACCCGTTCCGAGCCCTCATAGTCGCCCTCGCCGAAATGGTGGTGGCGAATGCGGCCCTGGGCGTCGATGAAATAATGGGCCGGCCAGTACTGGTTCTTGAAGGCGCGCCAGATGGCGAAATCATTGTCCATGGCGACCGGATAATCGACGCCCAAGCGGCGCACCGCGTCGCGGACATTGGCCTCTGACTTCTCGAAGGCGAACTCGGGCGTATGGACGCCGATCACGACCAGGCCCTGGTCCTTGTACTTCTCGGCCCAGGCGCGAACGTAGGGCAGGGCGCGCAGGCAGTTGATGCAGGAGTAGGTCCAGAAATCGACGACCACGACCTTGCCGCGCAGCTGTTGCGGCGTCAGGGGCGGGGAGTTGATCCAGGTGGTGGCCCCGGTAAATGCGGGCAACTGGCCCTCGACCGGGAGGTTCGCCAGATCCGTCGGCGCCGCGTTCATCGGCGCGCCGCGACCGATGCCGCTCAGCAGCGCCTGTTCCAGACGGCCGGTGCTTCCGGCCGAAATCCGGGTCAGCAGGCCCGTGTCCAGGCCCAGGCCGATGGCGACTACGCCAATCAGCACCAAGGCGCCCAGGCCGCGCCGCACCCATTCGCCGAGGCCCAGCGCGCCCTTCATGGCCTTGAACACCCGTCCGCCGACCAGCAGGGCCAAGGCCAGGGAGGTGGCGGCGCCCGCCGCATAGGCCAGCAGCAGAACGGTCGAGCCGACGCCCGCGCCTTGCAGGGCCGCGCCGGTCAGGATGACGCCCAGGATGGGGCCCGCGCAGGGCGCCCACAGCAGGCCGGTGGCTACGCCCAGCAACAGGGAGGCGCGGACGTCGCCCTGGTCTGCGGAGCGGCGCTCGACGCGATCGGTCAGCCAGGAACCGGCCGCCACAAACGGCCGCATCAGCCGATCGCCGATGGAGGGCACGAGCAGGCTGAGCCCCAGGACGGCCATGACCGCAAGCGCGATCCAGCGACCGACCTCATTGGCGCGCACGGCCCAGCCGCCGCCGAGGGCCGCCAGGGTCGCCACCCCGGCGAAGGTGACCGCCATGCCGACCAGCAGGGGCAGGCCGTTGCGCACGAACGGCCGACCGGCGCGGGCGAAGACGAAGGGCAGGACGGGCAGGATACAGGGGCTGACGATGGTCAGGGCGCCGGCCAGATAGGAGAGCAGGAACAGGATCATGAAGGCGGGCCTGACGTGACGGGGTCACTCACATACGAAGCCGGGAGGCGTTCGGTTACCCTTCGGCGTACGATCTCCCACAGATAGACGCCCTGTCCCTGCTCGAACGGGCTAGACTTCGCGCTTCCGATCCCCGATTCGCTGGCCCATGACGATCCACGCTCCGCCGCCGGAAGGCGGCCGTATCATCGACGAGCCGATGGAGACGGCCCTCAGCCGTCGCTATCTGGCCTACGCCCTGTCGACCATCACCAACCGCGCCCTTCCCGATGTTCGGGACGGGTTCAAGCCCGTGCACCGGCGCATCCTGTACGCCATGCACCAGATGCGGCTGAACCCGCAGGCGGCGGCGCGCAAATGCGCCAAGGTCGTCGGCGAGGTCATGGGCGGATACCACCCGCACGGCGACGCCTCGATCTATGAAGCCCTGGTGCGCCTGGCCCAGGATTTCGCCCAGCGCTATCCGCTGGTCGACGGCCAGGGGAACTTCGGCAATATCGACGGCGATAGCGCCGCGGCCATGCGCTACACCGAGTGCAAGCTGACGCCGGCGGCCGTGCTGCTGCTGGACGGGATCGATCAGGACTCGGTCGATTTCCGCGCCACCTACGACGATCAGGACGAGGAGCCGGTGGTTCTGCCGGCCGGTTTCCCCAACCTGCTGGCCAACGGCTCGTCCGGCATCGCCGTGGGCATGGCCACCTCGATCCCGCCGCACAATGTCGGCGAACTGATCGACGCCTGCCAGATGCTGCTGGACCGGCCCGAGGCGACGACCGAGGAGCTGGTGCAACTGGTGCCGGGACCGGACTTCCCCACTGGGGGCGTCGCGGTCGAGGGC
>NZ_JMQR01000138.1:0-7546 GCF_000698025.1 Brevundimonas sp. EAKA
CATCACCCCTCCCACACCCCCTATAATCACGCCTCGGTCTCGTCGCTTGGAGGGCTCGCTTGGCCTGCGACCTTGCGGCGGCGGGAGCGGATGGAACGGGAGCGGGGGTGCAACTCCTCCGCGCCGACGGCGTCTCAGGACGTCGGCGGAGGGTCGAGGGGGATACTCGATCGCACTCGGGACGGTGTTCGCAGACCCTCCCGACCCGTCGCAGGCTTATGGGGTTAGGCGATAAGACCGCCACCGCTCGGCGCCCCGAGCTTGCAGGCCAACCATTCGCGCGGGGCGTCAAACCTTCGTCGAAACGGTACTCAAAACACAAAAACTCCGGGCGAAGGCCCGGCGCCCCGCCCAGCCCTCCGAACTTCGCAGCGAAAGCGCGAGGGCGATCCCCCACGCCGTCATCGCGCCCGGTTCAAATCGTCACCAAGGCGCCCTATGTCAGCGGGCCACCACGGAGCCGCCTCTTGCTGATCGTTCTTTCTCCCGCCAAGCGGCTGGACTTCACTGAAGCCGACCCCGCCATTCCCGGCCCGGACCGCCGCTTTCTGGACGACACGGCCAGCCTGGCCGTGACGGCGCGGCGTCAGACCAAGGCCGATCTGCGGCGTCTGATGGGGATTTCCGACGACCTGGCCACCCTGAACCTGGAACGGTTCAAGGCCTTTGATTCGGACTCGACCGACGGGGTCCAGGCCGCCTTCGCCTTCGCCGGCGACGTCTATGAAGGCCTGAAGGCGCGCGAGCTCGACGTCGAGGCCCTCGACTTCGCCCAGGACCGGTTGCGCATCCTGTCGGGCTTCTACGGCCTGTTGCGCCCGCTGGACCGGATCCAGCCCTATCGGCTTGAAATGGGCACGCGGCTCAAGACCCGGCGCGGGTCCAGCCTTTATGATTTCTGGGGCGACCGGATCTCGAAACAGCTCAACGCAGACGCCGAGGGCCACGCCGACCCGACCCTGGTCAATCTGGCCAGCCAGGAATATTTCGGCGCCGTCGACGCCAAGGCCCTGAAACTGCCGGTCGTCACCCCCCAGTTCCGCGAAGAGAAGAATGGCGAGAGCCGCATCATCTCCTTCTTCGCCAAGAAGGCCCGCGGGGCCATGGCCCGGTTCGCCATCGACGAGCGGGTGGAACGGGTCGAGGACTTGAAGGCTTTCGACCGCGACGGCTACAGGTTCGACAAGGCCGCCTCGACGGACAACGAGTGGATATTCATCAGGTCGGGAAATTCTTGATCCCCGCCCCGTCCTGCCGCTAGTCTCTCGACAAAACACGAAGGGCGGATTCATGTTCAACTGGTCGAAGTCATCCAAGGGCCCCAGCGCCGCACCAGCCGCCGCACACGGCGACGCCCCGGTGTTTCGCGACATCGGCGACCTGAAGGGTCAGGTCGCCGTCATTTCGGGCTCGACCTCGGGCATCGGCCTGGCCCTGGCGCGGGCCGTGGCGGCGCGCGGCGGCGACGTGGTGCTGAACGGTCTGGGCGATCCGGCCGAGATCGAACGCACCCGCGCCGGGCTGGAAGCCGGCTCCAGCGGCCGGGTCCGCTATCACGCGGCCAATATGATGCGCGGCGATGAGATCGCCGACATGGTCGCCTTCGCCAAACATGAGTTCGGCCGCCTCGACATCCTGGTCAACAACGCCGGCATCCAGCACGTCGAATCCGTCGAGAAATTCCCCACCGACAAGTGGGAGCAGATCATCGCCATCAACCTGTCCTCGGCCTTCTACGCCACCCGGGCGGCCATTCCGATCATGAAGGCCCAGGGGCGCGGCCGGATCGTCAACATGGCCTCGGCCCACGGCCTGGTCGCCAGCCCGTTCAAGTCGGCCTATGTCGCGGCCAAGCACGGGATCGTCGGCTTCACCAAGACGGTGGCCCTGGAACTGGCCCAGGACAATATCACCTGCAACGCCATCTGCCCCGGCTTCGTCGAGACCCCCATCGTCGAGAAACAGATCGCCGACCAGGCCCGCACCCGCGGCATCTCCAAGGAACAGGTCCTGCACGACGTCATCCTGGCCGCCCAGCCGACCAAGAAATTCGTGACGACCGACCAGTTGGCGGGCCTCTTCCTCTATCTGGTCAGCGACCTGGGCGCCTCGGCCAATGGCGCCAGCTTCTCCATCGACGGCGGCTGGACCGCGCAATAGACCAACGACCTAGGGGACGGCGGCATGGCGATCTTCAGACGCAAGGCCGCCGAACCGGCGGACATCGTCCCGTCGGCCTCGGGACGACGGCCCCTGTCCCTGGCGCTGCAGGGCGGCGGGGCGCACGGCGCCTTCCAGTGGGGCGTTCTGGACCGGCTGCTGGAGGACGGCCGGCTGGAGGTTCGCGCCGTCTCGGGCGTCTCGGCGGGGGCCATGAACGGCGCAGCCCTGGTTTCGGGTCTCGCCGCCGGCGACGCCCGCGCCGCCCTCGACAAACTGTGGCGCGAGATCAACCAGTCGGGCGGCCGCAACGTCTTCGGCGACAGCACCCTGTGGAACCCGGCCCAGACGCCGGACTGGATCAAGGACACCCCGCTATGGCGCGCCGGCGAGACCTTGGCCATGTCCATGAGCCCCTATGAATTCAATCCGCTAAATCACAACCCTCTGACACGGGTTCTAAAGGCGGCGGTCGATTTCGGCGCGGTTCAGGCATCCGATATAAAGATGTTCGTCGCCGCCACCGCCGTGCGCCAGGCCCGGGCCCGCATCTTCGAATCCGGCGAGATCACCGCCGACGTCCTGATGGCCTCGGCCTGCCTGCCCCATCTGTTCCAGGCGGTCGAGATCGACGGCGAACCCTATTGGGACGGCGGCTACCTGACCAATCCGCCGCTGTGGCCCCTGACCGGCGATGACACGCCCGACGACGTCCTGCTGGTGACGCTGAACGCCATGGTTCGCGACGAGACGCCGCGCAGCGCCGGCGACATCGTCGAACGGCTGAACGAGATCGTCTTCAACGCCCCCCTGGTCGCCGAGCTGCGCGCCATCGCCATGGCCGCCGAGATGATCGCCGGGGGCCAGCTGAAACACGGCGGCGGGTCCTATCGTCAGGTGCGGCTGCACGCCATCGAGGCCGACGGCTGGCTCTCGGACCTGTCGCTGAGGTCCAAGTTCAACACCGAATGGAGCTTCCTCAATGATCTGAAGGCGCGGGGACGGGCCGCCGCCGACGACTGGCTGGAGACCTGCCTGCCCTGCGTCGGGCGGCACTCCAGCGTCGATCTCCAGGCCCGGTTCGGCTAGCCGACGAAGCCGGCGGCGCGGCGCAGACGGTCGTTGATCGCCTCGCCCAGACCCTGTGACGGGATCGGCGACACGGCGATTCCGGCAGGATGCGTGCGATCCGCTTCCCTGAACAATCTGAACAGGTTGGCCGCCGCTTCTCGCAGATCGCCCGAGACGCTCAAGCTCCAGCGCGGATCGCCCGCCCCCGGCCCGAAGCCCAGCAGGATCTCGCCGTCACGAGGCTCGACGACGTCGATCCGAACCGGGGCGTCGGGGGCGTAATGCGCCGCCAGCCGGCCCGGCGACCTGTGCCCGTCGCCGCCGTCCGCCAGCGGCCCGACCACGGCCTCGATCTCGGCGCGGGTCACCGCGCCCGGCCGCAGCAGCGACACCCGCCCGCCCAGCACCGACACGACCGTGCTCTCCAGCCCCACCGCGCAGGGGCCGCCGTCCACGGCCGCCGTGACGGCGAACCCCGTCTCCTCGACCGCATCGGCGAAATTCGTCGGACTGGGCCGTCCCGACCGATTGGCCGAGGGCGCCACGACCGGCCCGCCAAAGGCCGACAGCACCGCCCGCGCCGCCGCATGGCCCGGAACCCGGATGGCCACGCTGTCCAGCCCGGCCCGGGCCAGATCACAGACCCGCCCTCCGTCCCGCACCGGCGTCACCAGGGTCAAAGGCCCCGGCCAGAAGGCCTCGGCCAGCGCCCGGGCCGAAACGTCGAACACCCCGACAGCCTCGGCCGCGACGGCGTCGGCGACATGAGAAATCAAGGGATTGAAGCGCGGCCTTCCCTTGGCCTGGAAGATGGCGGCCACCGCCTCCGCGTTGCCCGCGTCGGCGCCCAGGCCATAGACGGTCTCGGTCGGCAGCAGGATCAGTTCGCCCCGGCGCAGGGCCGTGGCCGCCTGATCGGCCGTATCGCCGGACCTTTGGGTCATGGCCGACGCGGGATCAGCGGGATCATCCGGTGCAGCACATTGTCACGATTGATGAATTGATGCTTCAGCGCACCCAGCACATGAAGCGCGATCAGGACATACAGACCCTTCATCACCACCTCATGGACCTCCATGAACCGACCCGCCGTCTCGCGACCGCCGCCGACCGGCAGCAGGGGCCAGTCGAACAGACCGAACCAGGCGATCTCACGCCCGGCCGCCGATGAGGCCAGCCAGCCGGTCATCGGCATGGCGATCAGGATGACATAGAACAGCACATGGGTCGCACGCGCCGCCTGCCTTTCCCAGCGCGGCAGGTGGCCCGGGAGGGGGATGGCCGGATGCGCCAGCCGCCAGCCGATTCGCGCCAGGGTCAGGACCAGGATGGTGATGCCCACCGACTTGTGCAGCATGACGAATTGGCCCGACAGGACGCCTTCCGTCTTCTCATGCGCCGTGATCAGCAGCACCTGGGCCAGCACGCCCAGGGCGATGATCCAGTGCAGCGCCAGCGACACCGTCGAATAGCGATTGCGAGGTTCGGCCATGACTTCCCTTCCGTGGCGGCAGGGCGCCAGTGTGCCCCGACGAAGAGCCTTGCGCCAAGCCGCTTGCGACAAGGGGCGATGACGAGGCACTTAGGCCTGAATATGCATCGAGGAAACCCATGAGCTACCGCGCACCCGTTCGTGATCTGGCCTTCACCCTGGAGGCCATCGCCGGCATGGCCGACGTCGCCGCCACCGGAGCCTTCCCGGACTATGATTCCGACGTCGCGGGCGCGGTGCTGGAAGCGGCCGGACAGTTTTCCGAGGAGGTGCTGGCCCCATTGAACCGCATCGGCGACCAGCAGGGCTCGCACTATGCGAACGGCGCGGTCACGGCCGCCCCCGGCTTCGCCGACGCCTATCGCCAGTTCGCCGCCGGCGGCTGGACCGGCCTGTCGGCTCCGGTCGAGGTCGGCGGCCAGGCCCTGCCCAAGGCGCTGGAGCTGGCGGCCTATGAGACCGTTCACGCCGCCAATATGGCCTTCGGCCTGTGCCCCATGCTGTCGCTGGCGGCTATCGAGGCGCTGGACCAGGTCGGGACCGAGGAACAGAAGGTCAAATATCTGACCAAGCTGGTCAGCGGCGAATGGACCGGCGCCATGGTCCTGACCGAACCGGGCGCCGGCTCGGACCTGGGGTCTCTGATCACCACGGCCACGCCGAACGGCGACGGCACCTACGCCCTGAACGGCCAGAAGATCTACATCACCTGGGGCGACCACGACGCCACCGACAACATCATCCATCTGGTTCTGGCCCGCCTGCCCGACGCGCCCAAGGGCCCCAAGGGCATCAGCCTGTTCCTGGCGCCCAAGTTCGCGGTCAATGACGACGGCAGCCTGGGCGACCGCAACGGTTTCCGCCCGGTCGGGGTCGAACACAAGCTGGGCATCCACGCCTCCCCGACCTGCGTCATGAGCTATGAAGGCGCGCGCGCCGAACTGGTCGGCCGACCGAACGAGGGCCTGGCCCATATGTTCGTGATGATGAACGCGGCCCGCCTCGCCGTGGGCGTCGAGGGCGTCGGCATCGCCGAACGCGCCTATCAGCACGCCCTGGCCTATGCGCTGGACCGTCGTCAGGGCCGCTCGGTCTGGACCGGCGAGGCCAATGCTCCGATCTTCGACCATCCCGACGTGCGGCGCATGCTGGGGGTGATGAAGGCCAAGACATCGGCCGCCCGCGCCGTCTGCCTGTCGACCGGCGTCGCCGCCGACCTGGCCCGTCATGCCGGAACTGAGGAGGATCGTCGGCGCTGGAAGGCTCGCGAGGACCTGTTCACCCCCATCGCCAAGGCCTGGTCCACCGACGTCGGCTGCGAGGTGGCGTCGCTGGGCGTCCAGATCCACGGCGGCATGGGCTTCATCGAGGAGACGGGCGCCGCCCAATATTACCGCGACGCCCGGATTGCACCGATCTACGAAGGCACCAACGGCATCCAGGCCATGGACCTGGTGGGCCGCAAGCTGTCGATGGACGGCGGGGAAGCGGCCCGGGCTCTGATCGCCGACATGAAGGCGACCCTGGCGGACCTGGCCCACCTCTATTCCGGAAAGCCGCTGGAACGGTTCGCCACGGGGATCGAGGCGGTGCAGGACGCCACCCTGTGGCTGCTTGATCGCAAGGCCGAGGCCGAGGCGGCCGCCGATGTCCTGGCCGCCGCCGACGCCTATCTCAAACTGCTGGGCGACGTGGTCGGCGGATGGATGCTGGCCAAGGGCGCCCTGGCGGCCAAGGCGCGACTCGACGCCGGCGAGGGCGACCCCGTGTGGCTGCAGGGCAAGCTGGACCTGTATGAGGTCTATGCCGCCAATGTGCTGGGCCATGTCTCCAGCCGCCTGGCGGCCGTAGGCCAGGGCGGCGATCTGTTGAAGCGGTTGACGGCCGAAGCCCTGACGGGGTGAAGCAGCGGCCTCAGGGCGCCGGCGCGGCCTTCTGGTCCAGCAGGTCGACCGCCTCACGGATATAGTCGGCGTGGACCACCACGCCGATCTTCAGGCGCTCGTCCTGAACGATGACTTCCTGGGTCAGAACCCCCGCGACACACGGATGGACCGGCGACACCTGCGTCGCCGGCGTCCAGAACACCGGTCCGCCCGAGTCGCCCGGAAAGACGGCCAGATCGAGCAGGAAGGTCGGAAAGGCGTCGATCGGAGTCAGCGGCCAGGATGCGATCCGCCCGACGCGCAGGATCGGAAACCCGGCGCGGTTGGCTGACCGCCCCCGGGGAAAGCCCAACGTCCGCATAGCGTCGCCCGGCCCGACCTCGGCTGCGTCGAACGCCTCCCTGTCCGCCAGCCATGCGATCGGAATGGCGTCACGGGCGAAGGCTGCCGGCGCGCTGATCTCCATGACCGCAATGTCGCGGTCGCCCGGCTTGGTCCATAGCGGGTCAGACTCTGCGTCCCGAATGATCAGCGGCTGGGGATCGAAACGCCACCCGCCGTCCGGCAGTTCGACACGCCATCCGATCCGCGCCTCGCTGTCGGGCATGCGGCTCAGCACGTGATCGGCGGTGACCAGAACGGTGCGCGGCGTGCCGTCCGCGCGGGGCGCATTCAACAGAAAACCGGCGCCCACGGTTCGCGTGCCGTCACCGTTCGGCTGGTCGATCTGGACCGTCGCACGGATCATGGTCACGGTCAGGTCTCTGGCCGAACGCGACACGGTCTGCGTCGCCTCGGCGGAGGTCGTCGGCAGGGTCTGGAGGTCGAACATCAAGGCAAAGCGCCTCTCTGGGCTTTTCTTCATTTGACGCCGCCGTGGGCCACGCACAAGGTTCGGGTCAGAATAAGGGGGCCTAACCGATGAACCGTCGCCAAC
>NZ_JMQR01000139.1:0-7395 GCF_000698025.1 Brevundimonas sp. EAKA
GGCCTGATCTGAGCAAATATGCCGGGTCCGGCCCTTTGCGGGGGCGGGAGCATGGCTTAACTGACGGCCTCTTGGTGTTTTCAGTTGGAGCGGCAACGCACGTGGCAGGCGATCCCTACAAGGAACTGGGCGTTTCGAAGGGCGCGAGCGCGGACGAGATCAAGAAGGCGTTCCGCAAGCTGGCCAAGGAGTTGCACCCCGACAAGAACCCCGGCGACAAGATCACCGAGGACAAGTTCAAGCGGGTGACGGCGGCCTTCGACATCCTGGGCGACGCCGAGAAGCGGGCCAAGTTTGACGCCGGCCAGTTGGATAACGACGGCAACGAGCAATATCGCGGCTTCAGCGGCGGGGCGCGGCCGGGCGGCAGCCCGTTCGGAGGCGCGGCAGGCGGGTTCGGCGGCGGACCCGGCGGACGGGCCAATTTCGAGGGCGTCGATCTGGACGAACTGTTCGGCATGTTCGGGGGCGGCGGACGCCAGCGGGGCGCGCGGGACTTCACCGCGCGCGGCCAGGACGTCAAGGCGACGCTGGACATCAGTCTGGAAGACGCCATCGCCGGGGCGACGAAGCGAATCCAGTTCTCGGACGGCCGGACCCTGGATGTGACCATTCCCAAGGGGGCGGCGGACGGCCAGACCATTCGCCTGCGCGGACAGGGCTCGCCCGGACGCGGGGCCGAGAACGGCGACGCCCTGATCGAACTGAAGATCGAGCCGCATCCGATCTACAAGCGCGACGGGGCGGACCTGACCATGGATCTGCCAGTGTCGGTTCCCGATGCGGTGCTGGGCGCCAAGGTGCGGGTGCCGACGCCCGAGGGGGCGGTGCAGATGACGATTCCGGCCGGCTCGAACTCGGGCAAGCTGTTGCGGCTGAAGGGGCGCGGCGCCTTCGCCCAGGGACGGCGCGGCGATCTGCTGGCGCGGCTGGTCGTGACCCTGCCGGACGAGCCGGACGCGGCCCTGGTCAAATTCGCCGAAGACTGGCGCGCCAAGCGGCCGTATACGCCGGGGCGTTGAGCCGCGCTCAAGCCGCGCCAAGCGCGGCAGCACAAGGGAAAAGCCATGATCGCAAAGCCTGATGTGAAGCCGGCGCGGCCGTGGTTTTCGGCCGGGCCGACGGCCAAACGGCCCGGCTACAGTCTGGCGGGCCTGCCGCAGGACCTGTTGGGGCGGGGCATTCGCGCGCCGGAGGTGGTGGAGCGGTTCGCCCATGGCCTGCGGCTGACGCGGGCGGTGCTGGAAGTCCCGGAGAGCCATGTGCTGGTCTATACGCCGGGGTCCGACACCGGGGCGGTCGAGGCGGCCCTGTGGGGCATGCTGGGGGCGCGGCCGGTGCAGGTGGTGGCGTTCGAGAATTTCGGCCTGACCTGGCTGGCGGACGTGAAGGACCATCTGGGGCTGGAGCCGGAGGCGCTGACGGCGCCCTGGGGCGAACTGCCGGACCTGAGCCAGGCCGACTGGTCCAAGGACGTGGTGTTTCCGTGGAACGGCACGACCTCGGGCGTGCGGGTGCCGGACGCCGACTGGATCGCCGACGACCGGGAGGGGCTGGCCATCTGCGACGCCACCTCGGCCGCCTTCGCCATGGCCTTGCCGTGGGAGAAGCTGGATGTCGTGACCTTCAGCTTCCAGAAGGCGCTGGGCGGGGAGGCGGGCATCGGCGTGATGGCCCTGTCGCCGCGCGCGATCGCGCGGCTTGATACGTATCGGCCGGATCGGGCCATTCCCAAGCTGCTGCGGCTGACGGACGGCAAGGGGTTTGACCGGGCCCTGGGGCAGGGGGTGGCGATCAACACCTTCTCGATCCTGACCATCGAGGACTGGATCGACGCCCTGGAGTGGGCGCAAGGGATCGGCGGCTTGAGCGAACTGATCCGGCGGACGGACGCAAACTACGCCGCCCTGGCCGAATGGGTGGCGCGGACCGACTGGATCGATTTCCTGCCTGAACGACCCGAGATCCGCTCGACCACCTCGGTCTGTCTGAAATTCACCGACCCGCGTATCGCGGCCCTGGACGCCAAGGCGCAGAAGGCCTTCGTCGTGCGGTTCAAGGCCCTGCTGGAAGGCGAGGCGGCCGTGTTCGACATGGAGCCCCACCGCAACGCGCCGCCGGGACTGAGGCTGTGGTGCGGCTGCACGGTCGAGGTCGCCGACGTGGTCGATGCGACGCCGTGGCTGGAGTGGGCGTTCGAGACGGCCGTGGGGGAACTGTCGTAAAATACGACGGTTCGGGACGACATCGGATGATTCCCTCGCTATAGGCTGCGCCCGCATTCAGATCGTCGCGTTGCCGCGGCGCCTGCTGGTTTTGACGTGTTCTCCGAGGAGAACGCTAAGGCGGAGTACGGACTTTGGCGAACGTAGCGGTGGTCGGCGCCCAGTGGGGCGACGAGGGCAAGGGCAAGATCGTGGACTGGCTGTCCAACCGCGCCGACATGGTCGTGCGGTTCCAGGGCGGTCACAATGCGGGCCATACGCTGGTCGTGGACGGCAAGGTCTACAAGCTGGCCCTGCTGCCCAGCGGCGTGGTGCAGGGCAAGCCGTCGATCATCGGCAATGGCGTGGTCGTGGACCCCTGGCACCTGGTGGGCGAGATCGAGAAGATCGAGGCCCAGGGCGTGGCCATCAGCCCCGATATCCTGACCATCGCCGACAACGCCTGTCTGATCCTGCCGATCCATCCCGCGCTGGACGTGGCGCGCGAGGCGGCGGCCAGTGCGCCGGGGGCCAAGATCGGCACGACCGGGCGCGGCATCGGCCCGGCCTATGAGGACAAGGTCGGCCGCCGCGCCATCCGGGTGTGCGACCTGGCCAATGAAGACGACCTGAAGGTCAAGATCGAGCGTCTGCGCTCGCACCATGACCCGCTGCGCGCGGGCCTGGGGCTGGAGCCGATCGACCCGGAGGCGCTGCTGGCCTCGCTGCTGGAGATCGCGCCCAAGATCCTGCCCTATGTGAAGCCGGCGTGGCGGGTGCTGGACCAGGCGCAGAAGGACGGCAAGCGGGTGCTGTTCGAGGGGGCCCAAGGCGCCTTCCTGGACGTCGATCACGGCACCTACCCCTATGTGACCAGTTCCAACACCGTGGCCGGACAGGCGGCGGCGGGGTCGGGCGTCGGGCCGCGCGGCGTCGGCTATGTGCTGGGCATCGTGAAGGCCTATACGACCCGCGTCGGTGAAGGCCCGTTCGCCTGCGAGCTGGACGACGAGGTCGGACAGCATCTGGCGACCGTGGGCCGCGAGGTGGGGGTGAATACGGGACGGGCGCGGCGCTGCGGCTGGTTCGACGCCGTGCTGGTGCGCCAGTCGGTGGCGATCAACGGCATCGACGGCATCGCCCTGACCAAGCTGGACGTGCTGGACGGGTTGAAGACGCTGAAGATCTGCGTCGGCTACAAGGTCGATGGCGAAGTTCTGGATTATCTGCCGTCCAGCCTGAAGGCCCAGGCCGCCGCCGAGCCGGTGTTCGAGGAACTGGAAGGCTGGAGCGAAAGCACCGCCGGGGTCCGCAGCTTCAAGGACATCAACGCCAACGCCATCAAATATGTGCGTCGGATCGAGGAACTGATCGGCGCGCCGGTGGCCCTGCTGTCGACCAGCCCGGAACGGGACGACACAATCCTGATGCGAGATCCCTTCCAGGGCTGAGGGCAAACGACCCCCGATTCAACGGGCCTTAACCAGCAACCGGTAAGCCTGCGGGTGAAACCGGAGCAGAAGCCTTGTTCACCGCCGACGCCAGAACCCTGAGCCGTCTCGAACCCGCTGTGCGGCGGATCGTGATCGTCGAACCGAACGCGGCGTCGGCGCGGTTGCTGTCCGACATCATGAAGGGGCTGGGCGCGCGCGAGGTCTATACCGAGAGCGATGAAGAACGGGCGTTGGAGCTGCTGCGCGACGTCGAGCCGGGCGTCATCTTCACCGAACGTTCGGGCGAGGCCTTGAATGGGGAAACCCTGACGCGGCGCGTGCGTCGGTCGTCGATGAGCTGCCGTATGGCGCCGGTCATCATGGTGACGGGTGAGGCGACCGCCGCCGCCATCAAGGGCGCGCGCGACGCCGGGGTGCATGAGTTTCTGCGCAAACCCTATACGACCGGCGATCTGTTCAAACGGGTCGAGAACGTCGCATTGAAGTCACGGCCCTGGGTCGAGGCGGTCGGCTATGTCGGGCCGGATCGGCGCCGGTTCAACTCGGGCGAATATTCAGGCGCACGCAAGCGCAGGGCCGACGGATCGACAGACGGGCCTGTCGACGTCAAGGATCAGGCGCTGCGCATCCTGGTGGCGGCGATGAGCCAGTTTGATCAGGACCCGGCTCAGGCCATGCGCGCCATTCGCCAACAGGCCCAGACGCTGAAGACCGTGGCGGTCAAGACCGGCGACGCCAAGCTGGCGATCGCGGCGGGCGGGCTGGAAGCCTTCATGGGCGCCGGCGCCGTCACAAAGGGTGGTCTGGCCCAGCCCATCGGGGCGATCATGGCCCTGGTTCAGCCGGCGCCGGCGCAGATGGCGCGAGCATCCTGAGAAACCCTATCGCGCCCCCCGCCGCTTGAGCGGGAGGCGCGATAGCCGTGTGTCAGGCGTCGACCAGGTTCCGTTCCTCGGCGGCGGCGCGCATGGCTTTCTGCAGCTTCTCGAAAGCGCGGACCTCGATCTGACGGACGCGCTCGCGCGAGACGCCGTACTGGCCGGCCAGTTCTTCCAGAGTGACGGGATCGTCCTTGAGGCGGCGTTCCGTGAGGATGTGTTTCTCGCGGTCCGTCAGCTCTTCCATGGCCTCTTGCAGGAGGCTCATGCGGATGCCCTTTTCCTCGTCGTCGGCCAGCTGGGTCTCCTGGGAGACAGCCGTGTCGTCCGCCAGCCAGTCCTGCCATTCGCTTTCGCCGTCGGCGCGCAGCGGCGCGTTCAGCGAGGCGTCGCCGCCGAGGCGGCGGTTCATGTTGGTGACCTCTTCCTCGCTGACGCCCAGTTTGGTGGCGATGGCGGCGAGGTGTTCAGGGTGCAGGTCGCCTTCCTCGAAGGCCGAGATCTGGCTCTTGGCCTTGCGCAGGTTAAAGAACAGCTTCTTCTGGGCGGCGGTGGTGCCCATCTTCACCAGCGACCAGCTGCGCAGGATGTATTCCTGGATCGAGGCGCGGATCCACCACATGGCGTAGGTGGCCAGGCGGAAGCCCTTGTCGGGATCGAATTTCTTGACGGCCTGCATCAGGCCGACATTGCCCTCGGAAATCACTTCGCCGATCGGCAGGCCGTAGCCGCGATACCCCATGGCGATCTTGGCCACGAGACGAAGGTGCGAGGTCACGAGACGGTGGGCGGCTTCGGGATCCTGGTGTTCCGACCAACGCTTGGCGAGCATGAACTCCTCGTCCTTGGTCAGCATCGGGAATTTGCGGATTTCCGTCAGATAACGCGACAGGCCTTGTTCAGGCGACATCACCGCGAGCGTACTATTGGCAGCCATATGGTCCCTCCGACCGTCAAAACGAGCGGGCGCTTCGACATCGGCCACCCATGTGCGCCGACGTCTCACCCCTCAACCGATGAAGTAGCGATGGGTTGCCGCCGTTTTTAGGGGCGGGCGGTCACACGAAAGCGTGACCGTGGCCCGGGCGCCACTCGTGCCGGCCAGAGGCCTGTATAAACCGAAGTCAGTTTCAATTCAAGACTGACTTGTCGGGTGCAGTCTGGCTCGGCCACACGGCCTCAAATTCCCAGCTAGCCTCGATAGGTTGGATGAACGACGTCCGCGTACTCGGGATGCTTCTGAAGATAGGCGGAGAAGAAGGGGCAAACCGGCAGGATCAGCAGGTCGCGGGCCCTGGCGTCGGCGAGGACGTGTTTCGCCAAGCGGCTGGCGATGCCCTGGCCCTCAAGACGTTCGGGGACCAGAGTCTCCGTGATCATCAGGTTCGGCGGAGACAGATTGTAGGTGACGACCGCCACCTCGCCATCGACGGGCAGTTCGTAACGGTTGAGCTCGGCGTTGTCGCGGATGTCCGGGTCGAGCATGGGGGCCTCAGAGGTCGGAGAGCAGGGCTCCGAGCCGCACCATATCAGCAGGCGGCGGGGTCTCGAAGCTGAGGGTTTCGCCGGTGACCGGATGAACGAAGCCCAGGACAGCCGCGTGCAGGGCCTGGCGGGCCAGGCCGGCCTCGGCGATCGCAGCCCGAACGGCGGCGGCGGGGCTGCCCGAGCCATAGGTCGCGTCTCCAAGTATGGGCGAACCCTTGGACGACAGGTGGACGCGGATCTGGTGCGTGCGGCCGGTGTGCAGGGTACAGGCGACGCGGGCGGCGAGGGGCGCGCCGCTCGCTTTGGCCGGTTCGCCGAAAGTCGCCTGGACGACATAGTCGGTGATCGCCTCGCGTCCTCCAGCCTTCAGCACGGCCATCTTCTTGCGGTCGCCCGTCGAGCGTCCGATGCGGGTTTCGATCCGGCCTCTGGACGGAGACGGGGCGCCGCGCGTCAGGGCGATATAGGTGCGTTCGATGTCGTGGGTCGCGAACAGGGCGGACAGGCCCTGATGGGCGCGGTCGGTCTTGGCGGCGACCATGACGCCGGAGGTGTCCTTGTCCAGGCGATGGACGATGCCGGGGCGGGCGACGCCGCCGATGCCCGACAGGCTGTCGCCGCAGTGGGCCAAGAGGGCGTTGACCAGGGTGCCGGTCTCGCAGCCCGGCGCCGGGTGGGCGGCCATGCCTGCGGGCTTGTCGATGACGATCAGGTCGGCGTCTTCGTACAGGACGGTCAGGGGGATGGCTTCGGGCTGAGGCGTGGCCGGGGCGACGGGCGGCAGGGCGACGACATAGAGGCCGGGCTGGGCCTTGGCGGAGCCGCCGGTCAGGACCAGGCCGTCGCGACGGACGGCGCCTTCCGCGAGCAGGGCCTGGAGCCGGGCGCGCGACAGGGTCGGGAAGGCCTCGGCCAGGGCCTTGTCCAGGCGAACCCCGGGCGCATCGAGGCGGGCCTCCAGCACCTCGGCGGCGGCGAGGGGCGGTGGCAGGTCTTCTTCGTCGATCAGATCAGGGTCGGACACCGGGGCTCCCTAGCACGGCGCGCAGCTTGCGCGAGGCCCCGTCGTCGGTCGATAGTGAAGCTTGGGGGCGTAGGGGAATCCGATGAAGCGTTTTCTGATCACGGGCGGCGGGATCGCCGCAGCGGCGCTGCTGGGCAGTTGCTCGACCATGAGCAAGGACGAATGTCTGGCGGGCGCCTGGGGTGAAAAGGGCTATGCCGACGGGGCGGCAGGCTATCCGATGAGCCGGCTGGACGATCATGCCAAGGCCTGCGAAAAATATCAGGTGGGGCCCAATCCGGCGGCCTATGGATCGGCGCGCGAGGACGGGCTCAGGACCTATTGCACCTTCCAGCGGGGCTGGACCG
>NZ_JMQR01000140.1:0-7365 GCF_000698025.1 Brevundimonas sp. EAKA
GGTGATGTTTGTAGTAATGAGGACACGGCGACCGCTGAGATAGAAGAAGGGTAGGTCGTCGGCAGCGTCAAGTGTGTATAAGAGCCAGCTGTTGACCGGGTCGGAGATGCGGGGCGTGACCTGGACGCGGGATGCGGCCGGGGCCTTTCCGGCGGTGGCGCAGTTCCGGGCGCTGGCGGCGGAGTGCCGGGCGGTGGTCGGGCCGGGGGTGAAACTGTCCTATGCGGCCGACTGGAGCGAATATTTTGGACGGCAGACGGGCGGGGAGGTGGTGTTTCACCTGGACCCGCTGTGGGCCGATACGAATATCGATCATGTGTCGATCGACTGGTATCCGCCGTTGACCGACTGGCGCGAGGGCGACGGCGGGGTGGATTCCGCGGTGTTCGATGGGGCGGCGGACCCGGCCTATCTGGCGGCGGGCGTCGCGGGCGGCGAGGGGTTCGACTGGTTCTATGCAGGCGAGACCGACCGGGCGGCGCAGGCCAGGACGCCCATCGTCGATACGGCGCACGGCGAGGACTGGCTGTTCCGACCCAAGGACCTGAAGGGGTGGTGGTCGAACCTTCACCATGACCGGCCGGGCGGGGTGCGCTCGGCGACGCCGACGGCCTGGGTTTCGGGGATGAAGCCGGTGCGGCTGTCGGAGTTCGGCTGTGCGGCGGTGGACCGGGGCGGCAATGCGCCGAACCTGTTCCAGGATCCCAAGAGCAGCGAGAGCCGCCTGCCGCCGGGATCGACCGGCGCGCGCGACGACGCGGTGCAGCGGGGCGCGCTGGAGGCGGTGCTGGGGCATTATGCGGCGGCTGAGAACAATCCAGTGTCGGCGGGCTATGGGGGGGCGATGCGGGGGGGGGCGGGCGCCCGCCGCCCGTGTCCCCCCCCCCCGCCCCGCCCGCCTCGTCTCAGGGCGTGGTCGTCGATCCCCAAAGGCTGATGGCCCAGGCCGCGCTGCGGCCCCGGATCCAGGGTCTGGGCGTCAACGGCTTCACCGTCTCGTCGGCCGGCAATGCGTCCGAGCTGCGCAGCGCCGGGCTTCAGTCGGGCGACGTCATCCTGTCCGTCAATGGCGTGGCGCTGAACAGCCCTCAGGCCATCGGCGCCCTGCGTGGCCAGCTGGCCAGCGCCCCGTCCGCCGACATCCAATATGAGCGCGCGGGCGAGACGCGCACCACCACCATAAGGACGCGTCCATGACCGCCTCTCTGCGCAATCGCCTGAAGCGTTCCGGCGTCGGCGCCCTCGCCGCCGTCCTGGCCCTGCAGGCCCCCCTAGCCGCCGCGCCCGTCATGGCCCAGGAGGCGCGCCAGACCCTGAACGTCCAGGGCGCCGACATCCGCGCCTTCATCCAGGACGTGGCCCGCACCACCGGCCGCACCTTCATCGTCGATCCGGCCGTGACCGGGACGGTGACGGTGACCAGCGATCGGCCGCTGGGCCGCGCCCAGATGTTCGAGGTCTTCCTGTCCACCCTGCGGGCCAACGGCCTGGTGGTCACCCCGACCCAGTCGGGCGCCTATCGGATCAGCCCGGCCCAGGGCGCGGCCCAGGGGCCGTCGACGGTCGGGGCCGAACGTTTCTCGACCGAGGTCTTCCAACTGCGCAACATCGACGCAGCCTCGGCCGCCGAGACGATCCGGCCGCTGGTCGGGGCCCAGGGCCAGGTCCTGGCCAATCCCGGCGCCAACAGCGTGGTGGTGGCCGACTTTTCGGACAATCTGGCCCGTATCCGTTCCCTGATCGGCCGGATCGACGTGGACCGGTCCAGCTATGAGGTCGTGGCGCTGGAGAACGCCTCGGCGCGTGAGATCGCCGGGGTGTTGCAGCAGGTGATGGCGGCGCCGAGCGGCGGCGGGCAGGGGATGGTCACCGTCACGGCGGTGGAAAGCTCGAACTCCATCGTCCTGCGCGGCGACGGCCAGGCCCTGGCCCGCGTGCGCGGCCTGATCCATGACCTGGACGGCCGCTCGCGCGCCAGCCAGGACGTGAACGTCGTCTTCCTGGAACACGCCAACGCCGAGCAGCTTCTGCCGGTGCTGCAGCAGGTGGTGGGCCAGCCGGTCACGGCCTCGACGGGCGCGAGCCAGGGCTTGCGCACCGCCCCGACCGGATCGACGAACGGCGCGTCGAGCGGCCTGTCGCGCGCCGCCTCCAGCCTGGGTGGAGCGGACGCGGACCGCGGCGCCATCGGTTCGTCCACTGTCACCGCGACCGGACAGCGCGCCACCATCGCCCGCTTCCCCGGCGCCAACGCCTTGGTCATCGCTGGGCCGGCCGACATGCAGCGGACCCTGGCCGACGTCATCCGGCGGCTGGACGTGCGCCGCCAGCAGGTGCTGATCGAGGCCATCGTGGTCGAGCTGAGCGACAACGCGGTGCGCGAGCTGGGCGTCCAGTGGCTGTACGGCGGCGAGAACGGCGTCGGTCTGACCAACTACACCGCCAACGCCACCCCGCTGGTGAACATGGCCGGCGGCGCCTATGCCGGGCAGCTGGACAAGGACGATCCGCTGCGGGAACAGCTACAGACCCTGGCCCTGAACAGTCTGGTGGGCGCCAACGGCTTTATCGGCGGCGCCGGGGTCGAGGTCGGCGACGGCCTGTTCGGCTTCATCATCAATGCGGCCAAGACCGACAAGGGCTCCAACCTGCTCCAGACCCCGTCGATCATGACGCTGGACAACGAAGAGGCCACCTTCCTGGTCGGACAGGAGGTGCCGATCACGACCGGCCAGACCCTGCTGGACGGCAATTCCAACCCCTTCACCACGACCGACCGCAAGGACATCGGCGTTCGGCTGACGGTCAAGCCGCAGATCAACGCCGGCGGCTCCATCACCCTGACGCTGCGCCAGGAGGTGTCGGCGATCAACGGCGGGCTGACCCGTGGCGCGACAGACCTGGTGCTGGACAAGCGCGAGCTGCAGACGACCCTGGTGGTCGATGACGGCGACATCGCGGTCGCCGGCGGCCTGCTGGACCAGAACGACATCATCTCGACCGACAAGATCCCCGGCCTGGGCGACCTGCCGGGCGTCGGCGCCCTGTTCCGGTCGAACAGCCGTCAGCGCGGGCGGACCAATCTGATGGTCTTCCTGCGTCCCACCATCGTCCGCACCCGCGAGGAGGCTCAAGGGCTGGCCGCCGATCGCTGGGGCTATATGCGCGACCAGCAGCAGGCGGTGCAGCCGGATCGCGAGCCCAGCCTGGACGCCCTGGTGCGGGACTATATGCGGACCCAGGCGCCGGCCGCCCCGGCGACGGGCCAGCCGATGGTGATCGCCCCGACTGGCGTGACCGCCCCCGTCGCCCCGGTCGAGGTCGCGCCCCTGCCGCCGACCGGAAACTGATCCCATGATCACCCTGGTCAGCCCCAGCCTGCCCTATGGATTCGCCAAACGACACGGCGTCCTGCTGCTGGACGCCGGCGAGGTGGCGCGGGTGGGTCTGCGCGAGGGGGCGGATCCCAAGGCCCTGATCGAGGCGCGGCGCGTCCTGGGGCGCCCCCTCGCGGTCGAGGCCCTGAGCCAGGCGGCCTTCGACCGCCAACTGTCCGAGGTCTATGCCGGCGACCATCTGGCGGCGACCGACGGCGACGATCTGGACATGCCGGCCGGGCTGGACAGTCTGATCGACGACATCCCGGCGGCGGCCGATCTGCTGGATACGGCCGACGATGCGCCGGTGATCCGGCTGATCAACGGGATCATCGCCGAGGCGGTGCGGACCGGCGCGTCCGACATCCACCTGGAGACCTATGAGAGCGCCCTGCTGGTGCGAATGCGGATCGACGGTGTGCTGCGCGAGGCCCTGAGCCTGAACCCGCGCATCGCCCCGCTGCTGGTGTCGCGGATCAAGGTCATGGCGCGGCTCGACATCGCCGAGAAGCGCGTGCCGCAGGACGGGCGCATCCCCCTGGCCCTGGGCGGCAAGACGCTGGACGTGCGGGTCTCGACCCTGCCGTCGCGCGGCGGCGAGCGGGTGGTGATGCGGATTCTGGACAAGGATCAGGCGGGGCTGACCCTGGACCGTCTGGGCATGGCGCCCGACGCCCTGGCCGCCTTCCGCGCCGCCCTGGCCGAGCCGAACGGCATCATCCTGGTCACCGGGCCGACGGGCTCGGGAAAGACCACCAGCCTGTACGCCGGCCTGGCCCTGCTGAACGACCAGACGCGCAACATCCTGACGGTCGAGGATCCGGTCGAATACGCCATCGACGGCGTGGGCCAGACCCAGGTCAACACCAAGGTCGGCATGACCTTCGCGGCGGGTCTGCGCGCCATCCTGCGCCAGGACCCGGACGTGGTCATGGTGGGCGAGATCCGCGACGTGGAGACGGCGGGGGTCGCGGTCCAGGCCGCCCTGACCGGCCACCTGGTCCTGTCCACCGTCCACACCAACGACGCGGCGGGGGCGGTGACGCGGCTGCGCGACATGGGGGTGGAGCCCTTCCTGCTGGCCTCGACCCTGCGGCTGATCGTGGCCCAGCGGCTGGTGCGGCGGCTGTGCGACCACTGCCGCACGCCCGAGATCGCCGACAAAAAGACGGCGAAACTGGTCGGCGCCAAGGCCGGGGTGCAGGTCTGGCGTCCGCACGGCTGCGCCCACTGCGGCAATACCGGCTACGTCGGCCGGGTCGGCCTGTACGAGGTGCTGAAGATCGACGATCGCGTGCGCCGGCTGATTGCAGCCGAGGCGGATGAGGACGCCGTGGTCGCCGCCGCCTTCGCCGGGGGCGGAACCCTGACGGAACGCGCCCGCGCCCTGGTGCTGGACGGCGTGACCTCGGTCGAGGAGGCGGTCCGCGTCGCCCGCCAGGAGACGGCGACCGATCCGGCGGAGGCGGCCTGATGGCGGCCTTCGACTATGTGGCCGTCGATGCGGCGGGGCGGACGGTGTCCGGCGCAGTCACCGCTTCGGACGAGGCGGCGGCGCGCGGCTGGCTGACCAAGCGCCGGCTGATGCCGCTGGAGCTGACGCCGGCCCGGATCGCGCCGCGTGCCGAGCGGACGGGCGGCGCCGGCCGGGGCGACCGCCTGAACGCCAAGACCCTGGCCCTGACGACGCGCCAGCTGGCGACGCTGATTTCGGTCTCGCCGATCGAAGAGGCCCTGCGCACCCTGGCGCTTCAGGCCGATCGGCCGGTGGTGCGGCGGGTGCTGGAAGGCGTGCATGCAGGGGTCATGGAGGGGCGTCGCCTGTCCGACGCCATGGCCTTGCAGGGCCAGGCCTTTCCGCCCCTGTACCGGGCCATGGTCTCGGCCGGGGAACAGTCGGGCGCGCTTCAGCCGATCCTGGAACGTCTGGCCGACGGGCTGGAGCGGGACCAGCAGGTGCGCGGCAAGGTGATCACCGCCGTGGTCTATCCCAGCGTCCTGGCCGTGGTCGCTCTGGGCGTGATCGCCATTCTGATGACCTTCGTCGTGCCCAAGGTGGTCGATCAGTTCGAGAGCATGAACCAGACCCTGCCGCTGTTGACGCGACTGGTGATCGGGGTGTCGGACCTGATGCGGAACTGGGGCTGGCTGTTCCTGCTGCTGCTGGCCGGGCTGATCGTCGCGGGCGTGGTCGCGCGACGCCGACCCGAAATCCGCCTGCGGATCGACCAGGCGATGCTGAGGCTGCCGGTCATCGGCCGTCTGACGCGGGACCTGCATGGGGCCAGGATGGCGCGCACCCTGTCGACCATGATCGCCGCGGGCCTGCCGGTGCTGGAGGGCCTGACCATCACCGCCCGCACCGTGTCCAACATGGCCCTGCGTCAGGCGACGGAATCCATGGGCGAGGCGGTGCGCGAGGGCGTGGGCCTGTCGGCCGCCATGCGCCGCGCCGACGTCTTTCCCCCGCTGCTGGTCTATATGACCGCCTCGGGCGAGAGCAGCGGACGGCTGGAGCCGATGCTGGAACGCGCCGCCGACTATCTGGAACGCGAGTTCGCGACCTTCACCGCAGTGATGCTGAGCCTGCTGGAGCCGGCCATCATCGTGGTCATGGGCGGGGTGGTCGCGATGATCGTCCTGTCGATCCTGCTGCCCATACTTCAGATCAACACCCTGGCCATGGGGTGAGGAGAGTTTAGTCATGACGTCCGAAAATCAGAACAAGCGACGCAAACGTCAGGGTTTCACCCTGGTCGAACTGATGGTGGTCATCGTCATCATCGGCCTGCTGGCGACCGTGGTGGCGCTGAATGTCCTGCCCAGCCAGGACCGGGCCATGGTCGGCAAGGCCAAGGCGGACATCTCGGTTCTGGAGCAGGCGATCGAGACCTATCGCCTGGACAATCTGAACTTCCCCACCGACCAGCAGGGGCTCGAGGCCCTGGTGTCCGCGCCGGCCGGCCTGGCCCAGCCGGAACGCTATCGCCAGGGCGGCTATGTGCGTCGCCTGCCCGAAGATCCGTGGGGCAACCCCTACCGCTATCGTCGCCAGAGCGCGCACGGCCAGCAGTTCGACGTCTTCTCCCTGGGGGCGGACGGCAAGGAAGGGGGCGAGGGCAATGACGCGGACCTCGGCAACTGGCAGGGCTAGGCTTCAGCGTCGCCGTTCTGGATTCACCCTGGTCGAGCTGATGGTCACGGTGGCCGTCATCGGATTGGCGGCCGGGGCGGTCGCCCTGTCCTTGCCCGATCCCCGACCGGCCGTGGGTCTGGAGGCGGAGCAGTTCGCCGCCCGGCTGTCGCGCGCCCGCGAGGAGGCGATCCTGACCAATCGGCCGGTGGCGGCGGATGCGGACACCGCCGGCTACGCCTTTTCCAGTTTCGACGGCGCCGTCTGGACGCCGCTGAACGGCGTCTTCATCGCCCGCACCTGGGGCGAGGGCGTCGCGGCGCCGGCGGACCCTGTGCGCATCGTCTTCGATCCCACCGGCGTGGCCGACCCCGCCCGGGTCCGCCTGACCCGCGACAACCAATCCCGCACCGTCACGGTCGACGGCGCGGGCGAGGTGTCGATCCATGATTGATTCCGTTCCAGCAGCGCGTGGTCGTCCGGCCGGCGGCAGGGCTCGACACGCCCGCGCCGGGTTTACGCTGATCGAAATGCTGGTGGCCCTGGCGGTGTTCGCCCTGGCGGCCATGGCCCTGTTGAACCTGTCAGGCGAGAGCACCCGTTCCGCCGTGCGCGTCGAGGCGCGCACCCTGGGCGGTCTGGTGGCCGAGAATGTCGCGGCCGAGGCCATAATCGCGCCCAGCCTGCCGGTGGGCGAAGTCAGCGGCGAAACCCAGATGGCCGGCCGCGTCTGGCGCTGGCGTCGCGTCGTCACCGGGACCGAAGTCGCCGGCATGGGCCGGATTGACGTGCGGGTCTTCACCGACGAGGGCCAGGTGGCCGACCGCGTCCTGTTCCGGGCGGCCGGGGCATGAG
>NZ_JMQR01000141.1:0-7326 GCF_000698025.1 Brevundimonas sp. EAKA
GAGACCTTGGCCAGGCGGCGCGGATGCTCCGGCGGGGCGACCACGACATGGGCCGGAGCCTCGGCGCCGGGGGTGACGCGGGCGGCCTTGCGGCTGCGTGGGGCGGCGACCGTGCCGGTGATGCGGCTCCAGATGCGACGGTCCTCGGGCGTCAGCCCGTTCTCGTCACGGCCGGGGCCCTTGCGCTTCATGCCTCGGCGTCGTCGTCGAAGGCGTCGCCCGGACCGGGTTCGTGAACCAGCAGATCGCCGGGCTGACAGTCCAGTTCGCGACACAGGGCGTCGAGGGTCGAGAACCGCACGGCGCGCGCCTTGCCCGTCTTCAGGATCGACAGATTCGCCACCGTCACCCCGACCCGGTCGGCGAGTTCGGTCAGCGACATGCGGCGTTCGACGAGGACGCGATCAAGCTGGACGCGGATGGCCATGGGGAAGTCCTACTGGAAACGGCTCAGATCGTCAGTTCGGATTCGCGGCGCAGGCGCGCCCCCTCGCGGAAAACCTCCGCCAGGACGAAGACGATCAGGACGGAGAAGATCGGGGTCAGCAGTTCACCCAGCCCCTGGGGATCCATGACGCCCGGCGCCAGGCGCGCGGCCACGAAGCCCTGGGCCAGCCAGACGCCGCCGGTCACGACCGCCAGGGTCAGGCCGATCTGGCGCAGACGGCGGACATTGTCGGGATGGAAGGGATCGCCCATGGTCAGGGTGCGGAAGATCCGACGCAGGCTGCGCAGGATCAGCATGAAGCCGCCGAAATAGGCGGTGGCCGCCCCCAGGCCGAACAGCAGAAGCATACGGGTCAGCGGCAGCTGTCGCCCGCCGGACTCGCCGCTGACGGTGATGTTCACATTGTCCAGGGGAATGAAGACGGCGGCGACCAGCAGCAACAACAGCAGGCCGGTGATGAGCCAGAGCAGGATATAGGCGACGTCCAGCGCCACCTTCAGCACGCTGGAGACCGAACCCGGGCCCAGGGCGCGGAACGGGGCCTTCAGCGGCGCGGTAATGGCGCGCAGCCAGCGAGGGGCGGGCCATTTCGGGGTCAGCCATTTTGGACTCAGCGCCTCGCCTCGCTTCAGCGGATGTCGCGGCGGGAGCAGGCGCATGGTCGGTCTCAGGCCGGAGGGAAGGGCGCGACGGCTGCGCGGGGTCCGGCGAACCCGCGCGCAGCTCTATACATCGCGGTCTTCGTCAAGGTCGTCAAAGCTCTCGTGATCGATACAGGGCTGGACTTGGGCGCGATCAGAGGGCTTGAACCAGAATGGCGACCAGGGCGGTCGGCAGGGCGGCGATCAGGACCGTGTTGACGAAAGCGGCGCAGACCTTGTCCAGCCAGAGCGACATGTTCATCGTATGCATCAGGGTTCTCCGTTGTTCCTGTTTGGGTGATAATCACCCGCTTGGTTTATTATCCGCATGATCGTTCCGGATTTTCCGGAAGTCCTGAACGGTGCGGCCCCGTTCCTGACGATCAATAGATAGGCCGTGCGCTGCTAAAAAGCACGTTACATATCGTTTAACGATATTAAACTTTGGCAATAGACTGTTTCAGGGCCGTGACAATCGATGACTCTCAAGCTTTTCAAAGGGATGCGGATCGTCGCCGCCACCCACAACCCCGGCAAGGTTCCGGAGATCGCCGCCCTGCTGGGTGAAGATTACGAGATCCTCACCGCCGGCCAGTTGAATCTGCCCGAGCCGGACGAGACCGAGACCACCTTCGCCGGCAACGCCATGCTGAAGGCTCGTCATGCGGCCGCCTTGTCAGGCGAGGTCGCCCTGGCCGACGACTCGGGAATGTCGGTGGCGGCCCTGGACGGGGCGCCGGGCATATTCTCCGCCCGCTGGGCCGGACCGGGCAAGGATTTCGCCGTGGCGATGAAGAAGGTCGAAGACCGGCTGGAGGAGATCGGGGCGATGGACCGCGCCGCCTGGTTCACCTCGGCCCTGGCCGTGGCCTGGCCGGACGGGCCGTGCGTGGTGGTGGAGGGCGAGGTGCACGGCCGTCTGACCTTCCCGCCGCGCGGCGACCGGGGCTTCGGCTATGATCCCATCTTCATTCCCGAGGGCGGCGCGCTGACCTTCGGCGAGATGGAGCCGGCGGCCAAGGAGGCGATCAGCCACCGCACCCGCGCCTTCGCCAAGCTGCGGGCCGCGTTGATTGACTGATTTCCTCGCCCCAGGAACGGACGTCGGCCTCTATGTCCACTGGCCCTATTGTTCGCGCATCTGCCCCTATTGCGACTTCAACGTCGTGCGCGACCGGGGGCGGGTCGAGGAACAGGCGGCGCTGGTCGAGGCGATCCTGGCCGACATGCGGGCGCAGCGGGCCCTGACGGGGTCGCGCCGGCTGGCCTCGATCTTCTTCGGCGGGGGCACGCCGTCGCTGATGGCGCCCGAGGCCGCAGCCCGGATCATCGCCCAGGCGTACGATCTGTTCCCCCCGGCGGGTGCGATCGAGATTTCGCTGGAGTCCAATCCGACCGACGCCGAGGCGGCCCGGTTCGCCGCCCTGGCGGGGGCGGGGGTCAACCGGCTGTCGATGGGGGTGCAGGCGCTGGACGACGCCGCGCTGCGGTTCCTGGGGCGGGATCATTCGGCGGCCGAGGCGCGGCGCGCGGTCGATCTGGCCGGGCGGGCCTTTTCGCGCCTGTCCATCGACCTGATCTACGCCCGGCCGGGCCAGACCCCGGCCGACTGGGCGACGGAGCTGGGCGCGGCCCTGGACATGGGGTTTGAGCACGTCTCGCCCTATCAGCTGACCCTGGAGCCGACGACGGCGTTCGGACGGGCCCTGGCGCGCGGAACCCTGATCCCGCCCGATGAAGACCAGGCCGCAGCCCTGTACGAGACCACCCAGACCGTGCTGGAGGCCGCCGGGTTCGACGCCTATGAGGTGTCCAATCATGCGCGGGGCGTGTCGGCGCGCTCGGCGCACAATCTGCACGTCTGGCGCGGCGGCGACTATCTGGGCCTGGGCCCCGGCGCCCACGGGCGGCTGACGCTGGACGGGACCCGCACCGCCACTGTCGCCCATCGCCGGATCGCCGACTATGTGGCCGGGGTCGGGGCGGGATCACCCTGGATGGAGACGGAACGGCTGGACGCCGCCGGGGCGGCCGAAGAAAAGCTGCTGCTGGGCCTGCGCACAGTCGAGGGCGCGCCGGTCGGGCTGCTGGCGGACCTGGGGTTGGACGCGGACGCGGCGCCGACAGCCGACCTGATCACCGACGGATTTCTGAGGCTCAGCGCCGGCCGACTGGTGGCGACGCCGCGCGGTCGGCCGGTGCTGGACGGGGTGCTGAAGGCTTTGCTGACCTAAACAAAACGGCCCCGGATCGAAATCCGGGGCCGCTCTGGCGTCACATCGGGACGGTGCGCTTAGACCAGCGCCCCGTGGCAGTGTTTGAACTTGCGGCCCGAGCCGCAGGGGCAGGGGGAGTTACGGCCGGTCATTTCCCAGCCGGGCGGCAGGGCCTCGACCGGAAGCTTGGAGCGGTCGTCGCCGATCAACTGGCCTTCCGGATTTTGCGCGGCCGGATTGACCATCTCGTTCTCGCCGGTGCCGGGGTTCAGGTGGATTTCCTGGAACTCGGGCATTTCCGGCGGCGCCTGGAAGCGGAACTCGACCGTCATCAGCCAGCGGGTGACGTTGTGGCGCAGGTCGTACAGCAGGTTCTCGAACAAGGCGAAGGCCTCGGTCTTGTATTCGTTCAGCGGATCGCGCTGGCCGTAGCCGCGCAGGCCGATCACGCCGCGCAGATGATCCAGATGGACCAGGTGTTCGCGCCACTGCATGTCGATCATCTGCAGCATGAACTGCTTCTCCAGACCGCGCGTCTGGTCGGCGCCGATCTGTTCCAGCCGTTCGGCGGCGCGGGCGTCGGCGGCGGCCAGAAGCCGCTCCTCGATCTCCTCGTTCGACACGCCTTCCTCGGCCGCCCAGTCGTGCAGCGGCAGCTCCAGGCCCAGGGTCGTGCGGACCTTTTCGTCCAGACCGTCGATGTCCCACTGTTCGGCATAGGCCTTGGGCGGCATGTAGCGTTCGACCAGGTCGGAGACCACGTCGCGGCGGAAGTCGCCGACCAGTTCAGACAGGTCCTCGGAGTCCATGAACTCCTGGCGCTGCTCGAACACGGCCTTGCGCTGGTCGTTCACGACGTCGTCGTATTTCAGCAGATTCTTGCGGATGTCGTAGTTGCGGGTCTCGACCCGCTTCTGGGCGGTCTCGATGGCGCGGTTCAGCCAGGGGTGGGTGATGGCCTCGCCCTCGGCCACGCCAAAGGTCTTCATGATCGAGTCCAGACGGTCGCCGGCGAAGATGCGCAGCAGGTCGTCCTCGCAGGACAGATAGAATTTCGAGGTGCCGGGGTCGCCCTGACGGCCGGTGCGGCCGCGCAGCTGGTTGTCGATCCGGCGGCTCTCGTGGCGTTCGGTGCCCAGGACGAACAGACCGCCGGCGGCGAGCGCGATCTCGCGCTGGACGGCGATGTCGGCCTTGTACTGGGCCTCCTGGGCCTTCTCCATCTCGGGCGTGACCTCGACGGCCATGTTGCGCTGTTCCAGCAGCCACTTCTGCATCTTCATCTCGAGGTTGCCCCCGAGCTGGATGTCGGTGCCGCGGCCCGCCATGTTGGTGGCGATGGTCACCACGCCCGGCAGACCGGCGTCGGCGACGATATAGGCCTCCTGCTCGTGCTGGCGCGCGTTCAGGACGGAGTGCGGGATGCCGCGCAGCTTGGTCTCGTAGGTGATGTCATAGGCGGCGTCGCCGATCTTCTCGGCTTCCTTGGCCTTGCCCTCGTACTGGGGCTTCAGCTTGCGCGAGACCTCGACCTTGTATTCGAACTTGCTCAGCAGATCCGACAGCTGTTCCGAACGCTCGATCGATACGGTGCCGACCAGGATGGGCTGACCCGCCAGGTGGCATTCGGCGATCTGTTTGGCGATGGCCTGGTTCTTCTCGGCGTGGGTCCGATAGACCTCGTCGTCATAGTCCTTGCGCTGGATCGGCCGGTTGGTCGGCACCTCCAGCACGTCCATCTTGTAGATGTCGCCGAACTCCTGGGCCTCGGTCGCGGCGGTGCCGGTCATGCCCGACAGCTTCTGGTACAGGCGGAAATAGTTCTGGATCGTGACCGAGGCCAGGGTCTGGTTCTCGGGCTGGATCTTGACGTCTTCCTTGGCCTCGATGGCCTGGTGGAGGCCTTCCGACAGGCGGCGGCCGGTCATCATCCGGCCGGTGAATTCGTCGATCAGGACGATCTCGCCGCCCTTGATGATATAGTCCTTGTCGCGCTGATACAGGGTGTTGGCGCGCAGGGCCTGGTTGGTGTGGTGGACCAGGCTGATGTTGGCGGCGTCGTACAGGCCGGTGGTGTCTGCGGCGAAGTGGCCGCCGCTTTCCAGCGCCTCTTCCATCCGCTCCGAGCCCAGTTCGGTCAGCAGGACCTGTTTCTGCTTCTCGTCGAGCTCGAAGGTGTCCTTGTCCTTGATCAGCTCCTTCACCAGGCCGTCGAGGATCTTGTACAGGTCCGAACGGTCCTCGGTCGGGCCCGAGATGATCAGAGGCGTGCGCGCTTCGTCGATCAGGATGGAATCGACTTCATCGACAATGGCGAAATTGTGCGGGCGCTGCACCATCTCGCGCCGGTCATAGACCAGGTTGTCGCGCAGATAGTCGAAGCCGAACTCGTTGTTGGTGCCGTAGGTGACGTCGGCGGCGTAGGCCGCCTGGCGCTGGCCCTGGCTCAGGCCGTTGACGATGACCCCGACCTCAAGACCCAGGAAGCGATAGACCTTGCCCATGGTCTCGGCGTCGCGGCGGGCCAGGTAGTCGTTGACGGTGATGACGTGGACGCCCTTGCCCGGCAGGGCGTTCAGATAGACGGGCGCCACGGCGACCAGGGTCTTGCCCTCGCCGGTCCGCATCTCGGCGATGCCGCCTTCGTGCAGGATCATGCCGCCGGCCAGCTGGACGTCGTACTGACGCTGGCCCAGCACCCGCTTGGACGCCTCGCGCACCACGGCGAAGGCCTCGGGCAGGATCTTGTCCAGGGTCTCGCCATTGGCCAGGCGGTCCCGGAAGGCGTCGGTCATCATCCGCAGCTCGTCGTCGGACAGGGCGGCGAACTTGGGCTCCAGCGCATTGATGCGCTGGGCGTGGTCCTGGAAGGCCTTGACCTTGCGGTCGTTGGAAGAGCCGAAAAGTTTCTTGGCGAAGCCGAGCATATTGGATCCGGTAAGCGGTCGAGCGTCTGCGAGCTGAGCGGCTCTGGAAATCCCGTGAGGGGCGGCGATACGGACGCCGCGAGAGGGGCCCGAACCGGTGGCGACCCCGATGCGCCGGAACTGGCGCGCGCGAAGGGCCGCGCAGACGATCAAAACCCCTCGACTTGGGCGCAGGCGGGACTTAAGCACCGGCCTAACCCCTGTCAACGCGAGGGGCTTTCGGCCGCCTTCTACGGAGCGCCCTCTTGACCCCATTTCGGCGACCTTTCGGCCTGTTTTCCATGGCGCTTCTGGCTGCGGTCCTGACGGTCGCCGCCTGTTCGCGCGGCGGCGGGGACGACAAGGCCCCGGAGCCGGGCGACCGGCCGGTGGCCCGGGTCCAGGACGAGACCGTCTGGGCCTCGGACGTCAAGCGCGAGGCGGTGGCCCAAGGGCTGGTGGGCGAGGGCGAGCCGCTGGACGTGACCTCGGACCTGTTCCGGCGCGTGCTGGACGAGGTGATCGATCAGAAACTGCTCGCCAGGGAGGCCGAGCGCCGTCGCCTGGACGCCTCGCCCCTGGCCCAGCGTCGCCTCGAGGCGACCCGCGAACGAATCCTGGGCGACATGCTGGTGGAGAGCGTGGTCAACGGCGCCATTTCCGACCAGGCGGTCCAGACCCTGTACAATGAGCAATTGCGGCTGGCGAAGACATCGGAGGAGATCCGCGTCCGCCTGATCCTGTCGCGCACCAAGCCGGAGGCCGAGGCGGTCATCGGCATCCTGGGCCAGGGCGCCAGTTTCGAGGCCGTGGCCATGGAGCGGTCGGTGGACGAGGCGACGCGCTTTTCAGGCGGCGACCTGGGCTATTCGACCCTGGACGTCATGCCCCAGGCCTATGCCGGCGCCCTGCGCGACAAACCGGCAGGGTCCACCGTCGGTCCGTTCCAGACCGAAGGCGGCTGGGCCGTGCTGCGGGTCGAGGACCGGCGCAAGGAAAGCCCGCCGACCCTGGAGCAGGCCCGGCCCCAGATCGTCCGCTACCTGACCTATGAGGGCGTGCGGCAGTTGCTGGAGCAGTTGCGCGGCAAGGCCCAAGGCGGCGTCCGGCTGGCG
>NZ_JMQR01000142.1:0-7062 GCF_000698025.1 Brevundimonas sp. EAKA
TTATAAGACGCAGGTTTTCGACGCCGAAATCCCCCATGCGACGCCGGAGAAGCCGCTAAGCGACGTCGCGCGCCGCGCCCTGCTGGAAGCGGCTGATCGTCGCGCGGCCGAACAGGTCGCCCAGACCGATCCGGAACACGGCGGGCCGAGCGGTCCCGAACCCACCCGTTACGGCGATTGGGAGAAGAAGGGCCTGGCCATCGACTTCTGACGCGGCGCAATTCCGCGGGGCGTGGGACTTGCCTGAACGGAGACAATTCAGAGGAGTCTGTCCCGTGACGATACAGTCCACGATCGCGGCCGCGTCGGCGGCCCTTCTGCTTTCCGCCGCTCCCGCCCTCGCCGGAGGCCCGTCTGGCGGCCATGGCGGCGGCTGTGGAAGCTGCGGCGGCGGACACGGGGGCGGGGGTCATTACGGCGGCGGCCACAACAGCAACGTCAATGTGAACGTGAATGCGGGAGCCAACGCCTCGGCCCATGCCGGCGCCGCTTCCTATTCCGCCGTCAACGCCCGCGCCTATTCCCATTCGTCCAGCTTCAGCCGCGGCGGCAGCGGCGGCGGCGTGACCTATGTCGGCGGCGGCGGTTACGCCGACGGCGGATACTCGGGCGGCTATATTCCCGGCCCGCCCGTGAACTTCGTCGGCCCGGCTCCCGTCAGCGCCCCGGTCGGCTATCCCGCCTATGGCTTCGGGCGCGACTATATCGGCTGGCGCCCTTATCAGCCGCAACGCCCGGTCGATTGCGACTGCCGCCCCGCCCCGCGCCCTGCCTATCGCGAAGATCGGTACGAAGACCGTTATCAGGAGCGGTACGAACACTATGAGCAGCGCGGCTACGAACAAGGCGGCTATTATGAGCAGCAGCGCGCCTATGTGCAGGCTCCGATCCAGGTTCAGGGTCCGCCCGTCTATGTCGCGCCGCAGCGAATTTATGTCGCCCCCTCTCAGGTGAACATCGCGCCGCCCGAGATCGTGACCGGGCCGCCGGTCTATATCGAACAGCCGCCTGTCTATGTGCAGGCGCCGCCGGTCGAAATCGCCCCGGCCCAGATCCATGTCGCGCCGCCCGAAGTCCACGCGCCGCCGCCCGTCCAGGACTATTACGGCGACCTCCCGCCCCCCGGCTATGTCGCGCCGCAAGCCCCGCCGCGCCCGCATTACGCCCAGGAGCCGGGCGAGCGCGGCTGATCAGATCAGGGCGATGCTTTCGGCGACCGCCAGGGCGGCCGCCCGGGGATCGGCCGCCGCCGTGATCGGGCGGCCGATCACCAGATGGGTGGCGCCCGCCTGAAGCGCGGCCTCGGGCGTCGCGGCCCGGGCCTGATCGTCCAGGGCCGAGCCTGCGGGCCGGACCCCTGGGGTCACGATCAAAAAGTCCGGACGGCCGGCCTCGACCGCGATCTCGCGCACCCGCGCCGCCTCATGGGGGCTGGAGACGACGCCGTCGATCCCCGCCTCCAGCGCCTGTCGGACCCGGCGCTCGACCAGATCGGCCGGCGACAGGCTGTGATCGTCGGCGGCCAGATCCTCGGCCGTCAGACTGGTCAGGACCGTGACCCCCAGCACCTTCAAGCCCGACCCCGCCACGCCGCGCGCCGCCGCCGCCATCACCTGGGGCCGGGCGTGAACGGTCAGCAGGTCGCAGCCGGCGTCCGCCAGATTGGCCGCCGCCTTCTCGACCGTGGCGCCGATGTCGTGCAGCTTCCAGTCCAGAAAGACCTTGCGTCCCTCGGTCTTCAGGTCACGCGCCAGGTCCATGCCGCCCGCCGCGAACAGCTGCAGCCCGATCTTGTAGAAGCCCACCGCGTCCTGGACCCGCGCGACCAGGGCGGCCGCCTCGGCGATGGTCGGGACGTCCAGGGCGCAGATGATCCGTTCGTCTGGACCGCGATTGGGGGCCAAGGTTTCGGTCTGGGTCATCGACGGACTCGCGCTGAGCGGCTATGCGAGGACGCAAGGGGTGCGTCGGCGCGGCCGGCGTGTTGAATTTCAAGAGCGAGGCGAGGCGATGAACGCGGTCGATCTGGGTGTCAACCTGTTCGTGACCCTGTTCGCCCTGCTGGATCCCATCGGCAATCTGCCGATCTTCGCCGCCGCCACGGCCGGGGCGACGCTGCGCCAGCGGATTTCGGTCTCGGCCCTGATCTGCACCTTCGCCGCCGTCTTCCTGGCCTTCTTCCTGTTCACCGGCCTGGGCCTGCTGCAGTTCTTCGGCATTTCGCTGGCGGCCTTCCGGATCGCGGGGGGCATATTGCTGCTGCTCCTCGGCCTGGACATGGCGCGCGGCGACTTCCTGGCCCTGTTCGCGGACAAGGACGCCATCGCCGACAGCCAGGATGTGCGCGGCTACGCCCGTCGCCGGTTCCAGCGCCTGGTCGTGCCCTTCGCCATACCGTTGATGATCGGCCCCGGCGCCATTTCGGCGGTCATCATCCAGGCGGGCGAGGCGGCCAAGCTGGGTTATGCCGGAACCATGGGGTCGCTGGTCGCCATCGCGGCCGCCTGCGCCGTCTCCTTCGTCTGTTTCGCCATGACCGGATCGCTCAGCCGCCTGTTGGGCGAGGTGGGCATGGCCATCATCGTGCGCGTCCTGGGCCTGATCCTGTGCGCCCTGGCGATCCAGTTCATCCTGCTGGGTCTGGGCGAGGCCATCCCCGGCATGATCTCGGGGGCGGTGACGACCCCCTACCCGGCCACCAAATAAGGCTTCAGTCGGCGTCCTCCTCGATGGCGTGGATATCGTCGTCGGACAGGCCGAAATGGTGGCCGATCTCGTGGATCAGGACGTGGGCGATCAGTTCGGCCAGGCCGACGTCGCCGCGCTCGCACCATTCGTCCAGGATCGGACGGCGATACAGGAAGACCCGCGACGGCTCCGCCGCCGGTCCCAGGCTGTCGCGTCGGCCGATGTCCACGCCATGATACAGGCCGGTCAGTTCGAACGGATCCTCGATCTCCAGATCCGCCAGCGTCTGTTCGTCGGCGAAATCGTCGATGCGGAACATCACCTCGCCCGCCGCCGCCCGGAACTCGGCCGGCAGGGCGTCGAACGCCTCGCGCGCCAGTCGGGCGAAATCGTCGAGGGAGGGGGCGAAGAGATCGGCGGTCGCGTCGGTCATGCCTCCGCTATCGCCGTCTGGGGCCCGCCATGCAACGGGGCGCGATGACGCGACGAAGACTGACTTTTTCTGGCCGGGTTTGCGGTATGGTGAACGCCGAATCAGGTCGCGGGACCCAGGGACAAGAATGGCCGAGGCCGACATCGCCTATGTCGCCACTGCGGGCGCAGCCGGGCTAGCCCTGGCGGTCAGCGCCTGGGCTTTGCGTCTGCGCGCCAGGCTGAACGCCGCCACGGCCCTGGCTGAGGGCGAGCGGGCGGCGGCCGTCGCCGATCTCAGCCGCCACGACAGCATGTTGCGCGCCTTCGACGACGTCAGCCTGGCCCTGACCCCCGAAGGCGAAGCCAGCGGCGCCCCCATCGGCCCGCCCGAACTGATCGATCGCCTGACCGAGGCCAGCGGCGATACGGCGGGACACGCCCTGCTGACCCGGCTGAAGACCTCCTATGTGGTGCTGATCGACGGTCTGGTGACGGCCGGCAAGGCGTTCGAAGGTCTGATCGAACTGGGCGACGTCGAACCCTGGCGGATCGAGGGACGGGTGGCCGGCGGCGGCGCCGGGCTGAGACTGTCACCAGCGTCGCGCGTCATGCTGACCGGCGCCGACGCGACCGAGAGCGGCCTGGCCCTCCTGGGCGACGCCTCGCCGATCCCGACCTGGGTGGTGGACGGCGCCGGCAAACTGGCCTGGGCCAACCGGGTCTGGCTGCACGAGATCGGCGCCGACAGCGTCGAGACGGCGCGGAACAAGGGCCTGTCGTTCGACCGGGGCGCCGACGCCCTGGTCGCGGAAGCCGGGCGGCTGGGCGTGCGCCAGGAGGGCTTCCGCTGGACCACCGGCGGCGGCCATCGCCGCGCCTGGCGCATCATCGCCGAACCGGCCGGCGGCGGAGCCGTCACCGCCTTCGCCATCGAGGTGACCGAGGCGGAGGAGACACGCGACACCCTGCGTCGCCACGTCGACGCCCATGACGAGACGCTGAACCATCTGGCTGACGCCGTGGCCATCTTCGGCCCATCCAAGCGGCTGGCTTTCCACAACACCGCCTTCCAGACCCTGTTCGACATCGACCCCGCCTGGCTGGATGAACGCCCGACCCACGCCGAACTGCTGGACCGGCTGCGTCAGCGCCGCCGCCTGCCCGAGGTCATGGACTATGCGGGCTGGAAGGCGCGCGAACTGGAATTCTATGGCGCCTCCCAGGCCTCGCCCGACGACAGCTGGTCGCTTCCGGACGGCCGCACCCTGCGGGTCGTGCGCCAGCCCCATCCGCTGGGCGGCATATTGCTGATCTTCTCGGACATCACCGACGAACTGAACCTGAGAAGCCGGTTCAACGCCCAGATTCAGGTCCAGACGGCGACCCTGGACAAGCTGAACGACGCCGTCGCGGTGTTCGGTTCGGACGGACGGCTGCGGTTGCACAACGAGGCGTTCGAGACCTTCTGGAAACTGTCGGCGGAACAGATCGCCGGCTCGACCGACTTCGACGCCCTAGCCGAACTGTGCAAGGCCGTCCTGCCCGATCCTGCCCTGTGGCTGGGTCTGAAGGCCCGCGTCGCCGATCCCGATCCCGAAAGCCGGGTCGCCATATCGGGCGAAGGCCGCACCATCGACGGCCGGATCGCGGCCTGGCAGACGCGCCCCCTCCCCGACGGCGCCACCCTGGTCGCCTTCTCGGACATCACGGCCCGGCGCGGTCTGGAACAGGCCCTGGTTCAGCGGGAACAGGCTCTGGCCGAGAGCCAGGCGTTGAAACGCGAGTTCGTCGGCAGCGTCTCCTATGAGCTGCGCACCCCGCTGACGACCATCGTCGGCTATTCCGAGCTGCTGGAGACCATGGGCGACCTGCCGGAACGCGGCCGCCAGCACGCCGGCGCCATCCGCGTCGCCGCCAGCCAACTGGCCCGGTCCATCGACGACGTCCTGGACATGGCCCAGATCGACGCCGGCGAGATGGAGCTTTCGCTGGGCGACGTGCGTGTTCAGGATCTGCTGGAGCAGGCCGCCGAACGGGTGCGCGCCAAGGTCGAGGGCCGGGGCGCGACCCTGACCGTGACCTGCCCGCCTGGTCTGAAGCCGATCCGCGCGGACGACCACCGTATCGGCCAGGCCCTGAACCACCTGCTGGAGAACGCCGCCCGCGCCGTGTCCGAAGGCGGCGCCGTGACTCTGTCGGCCGAGATGGGCCCGTCGGAAATGCGGGTGACCGTGTCGGATTCGGGACGCGGCATCCCCTATCATCTTCAGGCCCACGTCTTCGACCGGTTCGTGCGGCGCGAGCGCGGCGGCCCCGGCGTCGGCCTGGCCCTGGTCAAGGCCCTGGTCGAGCTGCACGGCGGCTGGGCCGAGGTCGAGAGCGAGCCTGGCAAGGGCGCCGCCTTCATCCTGCACCTGCCGCTGGGCGCCGCGACCAGCGCCGCCGCGCCCGAGCTGCAGCTCGTCGTGCCCTCCTTCCAGACGGCGGCCTCTTAGGGCCGCAGAGCCTTGGATTGATCCCGCGCAGGGCCGAACTCGGCGCCGGGGTTCCATTCGGGCCAGGCGTCGGACTGGGCCAGGTCGCGGCCGACGGCGTAGATCAGGGCCACGTCCGCAGCGGCGGCGTCCATGCGCCAGGTCGCATCCCATGCGTCCGACGGCTGGTGATAGCGGTTCTGGACATAGTCGCGGCTGGCGGCGCTGGCGCCGGTGAAACCGGCGGCCGGGAACAGGGCCGGCACGCCCTTCAGGGCCAGGGGGAAGTGGTCCGAGCGATAGAAGGCGCCGGCCTGGGGCGCGGGATCGGCGATCAGGGTGCGGCCGGTCGCGGTCGCATGGCGGGCCAGAACCTCGTCCAGCTGGTTCTTGCCCTTGCCGATGACGACGACATTGGGGTCGATCTCCGTTCCCGGCAGCAGACTGTCGACATTGATGTTGGCCACGGTCGTCTCCAGCGGCCAGACAGGATTGGCGGCGTAATAGGTCGAACCCAGAAGGCCCGCCTCCTCCCCCGACCAGGCGGCGAAGACGACCGAGCGCTTCGGACGCGGCGCGTCCGCAAAGGCGTGGGCCAGCTCCAGCAGGGCCGCCACCCCGGTCGCATTGTCCACCGCCGCATTATAGATCGTGTCGCCCGAGGCGTCGGGCGTGCCCACGCCGTAACCGTCCCAGTGGGCGCCGTACATGACGGTCTCGTTGGGGCGTTCGGAGCCGGGTATGCGGGCGATGACGTTCCTGGTCTCCACCCGGTCGGCGATCTGTCCGAAATCGACGCTCATCGTCATCCCCGGCAGGACGACAGGTTTGAAGTCCGCGCTGCGGGCGCCCGCCTTCAAGGCTTCGAAGTCCAGGCCCGCGGCGGTGAACAGTTCCTCGGCCCTGGCCCGCTGGATCCAACCCTGGAAGGGGGCGCGCTCGGCGTTCGGGTCGGCGCGGACAATGTCGAACTTAGGCGCGGCCGATGAATTCTGCAGCACCGACCAGCCATAGCCGGCGCCGGCCGTCTCATGCACCACCAGCCCGCCCGCCGCCCCGCGGCGGCCGGCCTCGAGGAATTTATAGGTCCAGCGGCCGTAGAAGGTCATGGCCTTGTCGTCGAACTTGCCGGCCACCGGATCCCCCGCCGGGGCTTCGAAATCCGGATCATTGACCAGGACGATGATGACCTTGCCGCGCACGTCCACGTCCTTGAAATCATCCCACTGGCGCTCGGGCGCAGTGGCGCCATAGCCGACGAAGACGACGGGAGCGTCGGTCACGGCGATATGATCGGTGGGACGGTCGCTGGAGACCAGGACGTCCGGCCCCCGCTCCAGTGCGATCGTGCGGCCGCCGACCTGGGCGGCGACGGTCGCGGGGCCGTCCTGGCGCGTGCGCGACAGATGGGCGATCTGGACGAAGGACCCGTCCGGGCCGCCGCCCTCGGCGCCGGCGGCGCGGAATTGTTCGACCAGCCAGGCGA
>NZ_JMQR01000143.1:0-6835 GCF_000698025.1 Brevundimonas sp. EAKA
GACTGGGACGGGGGCGCGGCGGGCGTCGCAGAGGCGCGACCGTCCTCGGCCGCCGAAGCCATCAGCTTCTCCAGTTCGCCGCGGTCCAGCCAGACGCCCCGGCAGGCGGGGCACATGTCGAACTGCACGCCGTCCCGATCCAGCGTCTGCATGGCGGAATTGTCGTTCGGGCACATCAGAAGAGGCATCGGGGCTCCAGATCAGTCAGGAATCGGGTCGGTTCGGGCGTCGGCGCGACCGGCCGGGAGGGGGACAGACCTGTCGCGCCGACGCATCCGTGCGGTCCGACATCGCGTCGATACGATGCGGCGAAGGGATACGCCGGATCGCGAAGACGCCAGAGGGGCCCGTTCCGCAGGATCCAAGCTAGGCGCCCGGCCGGCTCGCCGCCATGCGTCGTGGCGCCACAGGCCGTTCCCCGCTCAGCAGACCTGACCGGCGGCCCAGCCGGAGGACCAGGCCCACTGGAAATTATAGCCGCCCAGCCAACCGGTGACATCGACCGCCTCGCCGATGAAATAGAGGCCGGAAACCGCCTTGGCGGCCAGGGTCTGCTGGTCCAGGGCGGCGGTGTCGATCCCGCCGAGGGTCACTTCTGCGGTGCGATAGCCTTCGGACCCGACCGGCTTTACGCTCCAGGCGTTGACCGCCTGGTCCAGCCGCCGCAGCGCCGCGTCGGACAGATCAGCCAGATTGCCCGCCGCGCCCTCCCGCTCGCACAGGCTTTCCGCCAGTCGCCGCGGCACGATATGGCCCAGGGCCGTGTGCACGGCCTGGCGGCCGTTGGCGGCCTTGGCGGCCTTCAGCTCGTCGAAGACATTGCGTCCCGGCGCCATGGCCGCGACGATGGCCTCGCCTTCGCGCCAGTAGGAGCTGATCTGCAGGATGGCCGGGCCGCTGAGGCCGCGATGGGTGAACAGCATGGCCTCGCTGAAACTGGCCTTGCGCGCCTTGGCCCCTTCGGGCGCCGAGGCCACAGTGGCGTCCACCGCCACGCCCGCCAGCGGGATCAGGGTTTCGAGCAGGCCGGCCTCGAACGTCAGGGGGACCAGGGCCGGTCGGGTTTCGGTGACGCGAATGTCGAACTGGCGCGCGACCTCGTAGGCCCAGCCTGTGGCGCCCATCTTGGGGATGGATTTACCGCCCGTCGCCACGACCAGGGCGGTCGCCGTGACCAGGGTTCCGTCGGACAGGACGACGCGCCAGCCGTCGCCGGACCGGTCCAGGCGGTCCACGCCCGTCTTCATCTTCAGGGTCACGCCCGCCGCCGCCATGTCGTCGGTCAACATGCGGACGATCTGTTTGGCGCTGTCGTCGCAGAACAGCTGGCCCAGCGTCTTCTCGTGCCAGGCGATGCCGGCCCGGTCCACGCGCTTGACGAAGTCGTGCTGGGTGTAGCGACGCAGGGCCGAGGTGGCGAACCGGGGGTTCTCACCCAGGAAATTCGCCGGGCCGCAGCCCAGATTGGTGAAGTTGCACCGACCGCCGCCGGAGATGCGGATCTTTTCGCCGGGGTTGGCGGCGTGATCGACCACCAGCACCCGACGTCCGCGACGTCCGGCCTCGATCGCGGCCGTCATCCCGGCCGCGCCGGCCCCGACGACGAGGACGTCATAAGACGCCCTCGTCACTTGGAACCTCGCGGTTCCGGCCTCGGGGAGAGCTTAGTAACGGTAGTGGTCCGCCTTGAACGGGCCTTCGACCGGCACGTTGATATAGTCGGCCTGGTCCTGGGTCAGGACGGTCAGCTTGGCGCCCAGCTTGGCCAGGTGCAGCAGGGCGACCTTTTCATCCAGGTGCTTGGGCAGGGTGTAGACCTGGTTCTGATAGGACTTGGCGTTGGTCCACAGCTCGATCTGGGCCAGGGTCTGGTTGGTGAAGGAGGCCGACATCACGAAGGACGGGTGGCCCGTGGCGTTGCCCAGGTTCACCAGACGGCCTTCCGACAGCAGGATGATCTTCTTGCCGTCCGGGAATTCGATGTGGTGGACCTGAGGCTTGATCTCGTCCCACTTGAAGTTCTTCAGGCCGGCGACCTGAATCTCCGAGTCGAAGTGGCCGATGTTGCAGACGATGGCGTTGTTCTTCATCTGCCGCATGTGTTCGACCGTGATGACGTCCTTGTTGCCGGTCGTCGTCACATAGATGTCGGCCCGGCCGGCGCTGTCGTCCAGGGTCTGGACCTCATAGCCTTCCATCGCGGCCTGAAGCGCGCAGATCGGGTCGATCTCGGTCACGATCACACGGGCGCCGCCCTGGCGCAGCGAAGCGGCCGAGCCCTTGCCCACGTCGCCGTAGCCGCAGACCACGGCGACCTTGCCCGACAGCATGACGTCGGTGCCGCGACGGATGGCGTCGACCAGGGATTCACGGCAGCCGTACAGGTTGTCGAACTTGGATTTGGTGACGCTGTCGTTGACGTTGATGGCGGGGAAGGGCAGCTCGCCCTTTTCGGCCATCTGATACAGGCGGTGAACGCCCGTGGTCGTCTCTTCCGACACGCCGCCGATGGCGTCGCGGATGGCCGAGTAGAAGCCGGGCTTCTTGGCGATGTAGCGTTTCATCACCTTGAAGAGGGCTTCTTCCTCTTCGTTCTGGGGATTGGCCAGGACCGAGATGTCCTTCTCGGCCTTGGGGCCGAGCACGCACAGCAGGGTCGCGTCGCCGCCGTCGTCGAGGATCAGGTTCGGATAGCCGCCGTCAGCCCATTCGAAGATCTTGTGCGCGTAGTCCCAGTATTCCTCCAGGGTCTCGCCCTTGGTGGCGAACACCGGCGTGCCCGAGGCGGCGATGGCGGCGGCGGCGTGGTCCTGGGTCGAGAAGATGTTGCACGAGGCCCAGCGGACTTCGGCGCCCAGGGCTTCCAGCGTCTGGATCAGAACGGCCGTCTGGATGGTCATGTGCAGGCTGCCGGCGATCCGGGCGCCCTTCAGCGGCTGGCTGGCGCCGAACTCTTCGCGCAGGGCCATCAGGCCCGGCATTTCCGTTTCGGCGATCGCGATTTCCTTCTTGCCCCAATCGGCCAGAGAAATGTCGCGGATGATGTAGTCGGTCATGGGGGCTCCTGGCCGCAGGGGATTTTCCAGCCCTCATAGCCTGTGGAGCATGAAGGAGCAATAAACATATAAGGATATCCTTATATGCACTATGACCGATGTCGGGCTCAGCAGTTTCTTAAGCCATCCCCGTTAGGCAGGGCGGAATGGAACGCCGCGCCCTTCTCGGTCTCGCCCTCGTCGCGACGGCCGCCGCCTCGACCCCCGCCCGCGCCTCATCGAGCGGCGGCGCCGCTCCGTCGGCCGACACCTATTTCCGCCTGCCGGTGGTCACGGGCTCGATCCCGCGTCCCGGCGGCCGGCGCGGCGTCCTGTCGGTCGAAGTCGGCGTGGATGTGCCCGACGCGGCCCTGCGCACCCGGGCCCAGCAGTCGGCGCCGCGTCTGCGCGCCGCCTACAACACCGCCGTCCAGCGATTCGCCACCGGCCTGCGTCCGGGCGCCGCGCCGAACATCGACCAGCTGGCCGCAGATCTGCAGGCCGCCACCAACGCCACCCTGGGCCGCGCCGGGGCCCGGGTCCTGCTCGGCACGGTGATGGCGCTCTAGGCCGCGGCTGACCGGCCTCAGCCGACGCGCGGCGACTTCAGGCGGCGCTTGTTCGAATGGGTCGGCGGCGCCGCGCCCAGATCCTCGGGCACCTCGCCCTTGAAATAGTAGCGCTGCCAGGCCTCCTTGGCCGCGTCGGGGTCGCCGCCGGCCAGACGCTGGTTGAAGTCGGTGCGGGCGCGGTTCCAGGCCTCGAACTGGCCCTTCATGACCGGATTGGATTCCAGCGTCCGGATCACCGGCTGGAACTGTTCCACCTTCTTGTGCTCGATCAGATTGATGAAGCAGAAGGGCTCGCCCTTCTCGAACTTCACCCGGCCCGGCCGCGTGAAGATCCAGTTCATGGTGAAGGGGAAGGGCAGCCAGTCGGTCTCGATCAGGCCGACCAGGGGCTGGATCCCGTCCTTCAGGTGATTGGGCGACCCCGAACACATCATCCCCCAGCCCGGCGGCGTGCGGAACAGGTATTGCGGATGCATGGTCAGGACCCCGCGCGAGAAGTGCGAGGTGACGAAATGGTCCAGGTCGTGCTGGGGCCGGTCGGGGGTGATGACGATGTCTTCCTGGCGCGGCCCGCCGTTCCACTCGGCCGTGAAACCGAACGGGCACAGGATCTCCCACCCCGTGGTGTTGGCCATGTTCAGCGGCAGGCAGCGATAGGGGTGGCGGCTGATGAAGGCGTCCATCCAATTGCGCGACTGGCGGCCGGGCACCAGGTCCGGCGGCCGGGCCGTCATCGGATAGCATTCCAGTTCCAGCGGGCGCGTCTGCACGGTATCGACCATGGAACCGTTCCTAACGCCGCAAACGCGACTGCTCAACCATGACCCCAGACCTTGCGCCTGAACCCGCTTTCGACCGCGAGACCCTGACCGCCTGGCTGGCCGAACACGGCGTGGCCCACACGACCCACGACCACCCGGCCGTCTTCCGCGTCGAGGAAGGCCTGGACCTCAAGGCCGACCTGCCCGGCGCCCACACCAAGAACCTGTTTCTCAAGGATCACAAAGGCCGGCTCTGGCTGATCTCGGCCCGCCAGGACACGGTCATCGACCTGAAGCGCGCCGCGGCCGCGATGGGGGCGGGCCGGCTGTCGTTCGGCAATGAGGCCCTGATGTGGGAGACGCTGGGCGTCCGCCCGGGTTCGGTCACGGCCCTGGGTCTGATCAACGACGTCGAGCGCCGCGTGACCTTCGTCCTGGACCGGCGGCTGTGGGACGCCGACATCGTCAACTTCCACCCCCTGACCAATACGGCGACCACGTCTCTGGAACAGGCGGCCTTCCGCCGGGTGCTGGCGGTCTGGGAGCGAGAGCCGATCGTGGTGGATTTCGGCGCCCTGGCGGGTTGAAGCCCGGTTCCGGGGCGGAGCGTGCGTCGAAAGGCGGGAACCGACGTTCGATGACCCGTCTCTCTTCCTGACCGGCTCGAAGTCCGCTACCGGCACAGAGGATCGCACGGCGATACTGTGCGTCCTGAGGCATGCGTATGTTTGGACCCAAGCCCGTTTCTCAACCGGACCGACGCGGCGAACCCCGTCGGGCGGTCAATGCGCGGGGCGTCGTCTGTGCGCCGGGTGTGGAGACGGCCTGCGTGATCGTCGATCTGTCGGACGGCGGCCTGAAGCTCAGGCTCGACCGGGGCGCGGCCCTGCCGCCCGAAGTGGTGGTGGTGGATATTGCGGAGGCGGTGGCCTATCCGGCGACGGTGGTCTGGCAGAAGGGGCAGGAGGCGGGGCTGAGGCAGACCGGCGCCAAGTCCCTGCGCGGCCTGGCCCCCGCGCGGCTGATCGGGGCCCGCGACGCCTGGATCAGGGCCGGCGGGCGCTGAGGATCGCTACAGACCCGCCGGCATGGAGCCGGCGTTGATGGCGATGCGGCCGACCAGGCCCTTGACGATCAGGTCCAGGGCCGAACCCTCGCTATAGTCGGCGGCGGCGACGAAATTGACCCGGTCTTCCGAGATCAGCGAATAGACCTTCTTCTGGTCCTTCTCGTTCGAGCGGGGGTCATAGACGGCGATTGAGAAGCCGCCCTTGGTGTGCATCATCTTCATGGTCGGCACGTCGGTGTCGCCGTCGCCGATGAAGATCATCCGCTCGAACGGCACCGGCCGCTGGTCGTCGGGGATGAAGTGGTTGATCCGCTCGTGCTCCCAGTGGTTCTTCACCCCCTTGTTGATGCGGAACAGATACTGGGTCTTGGTGGTGTAGTTGACGCCGACCGCGGGCCAGGCCGCCTCGCCCTTGTCGTCATAGACATAGTGGGAGGCGAAGACATGGGTCAGGGCGGGGCGGATCGGCGTGCCGTCGATCATCTCCTCCAGGCCGGCCGAGACGATATAGTGTTCGATCTCAAGCCCGTAGCGCGCGCCGAAGGCGTTCATCCGGTCGAACCAACTGAGGTCCTTCAGACCTTCGAACAGGGCCACCGCCTCGCCGTGCCGGCGCAGGGTCTCGCGCGTCACCGGCGAACCGTTCTGGCGCGCATGATGCAGCATCAGCTGCATGTACATCAGGATGCCGTCGCCGTCGGCCTCCTTGGTCAGGCGCTCGGCCTCTTCCCAGAAGGCGCCGATCCCCATGCCCACGGACGGGATGAAGCTGACCTCCTGCATGTTGCCGCGCGCCAGGGTGCCGTCGAAATCATAGATCAGGGCGGTCTTCAGCAAGGGCTTGTCGCCGGAAGGGGCGTCGGACATCGGGCGGACTCCAGAGCGTCGGTCGGACCCCGCCCTCTATATCAGCTCGCCGTCGGCGTCGATTGTCGCCTCTGGCCGAAGCGGGGCGCCGCCGTCTTCTGCTCGGCCCAGTAGTCGGCGCCCGTGGTCGGCTTGAACATGGTGCGCGGCGTGCCGTCGCGCGCCACCACGGCGAAGGTGTTGGTCGAGGCCTGATAGATCAGGGTGTCGCCGTTCGGCCGTTTCACCGTCTCGGCGTCGCGCGGGGGCTTGGCCGTAAAGGCGGTGACCTTGTCCAGATAGTCCTCGGCCGATCCCGCGCCGAAGTCGGCGCCGTTGCGCTGGTACAGGCGGGCGATCTTGTCATCCACCGTCTCGCGACGGCTGGCCGTCAGCACCGGCTTGGGCTGGGCGGCGGCGGGGGGGGGGGGGGCGGCGCCCCCCCCCCCCGGCGCCGCCCAGGGCCGCGGCGGCGCCCCGGCCGTTCGGGCGCGCGGCTGCCCCCCCCGGGCGGTGTCGCCCCCCCCCCGCCGCCCCCCCCCCCAACCGCCC
>NZ_JMQR01000144.1:0-6764 GCF_000698025.1 Brevundimonas sp. EAKA
CTGACTGTTCACGGCGGTCGGATAGGCCATGGCTCAGACCGCGATTTCGAGGATCTTGGCGATCAGGGGGCCGGCGGCGGCGGTGTTGGTCTGCTGCATGCCCCCCCCGGGCTGGCTGGCGTTCCCGACCGACAGGCCGGGGGCGTGCGCCCCCCCCCGCCGGCGCGGGCCGCGCCGGCGGCCGCCCCCGCCCCGCCCTATGAAGCCGCGCCGGGCGGAGACGCGGCGGAACTGATGGCCGTGGCGTGCGGGGAGGCTGCTGCTCGCGAGACCCTCAGGCTGGACGAAGCGATCCTTCAGGGTCAAGCCGCGCTGAAGGATTGACCCCTTGCCTCTCCCTCCCCTTCAGGGGAGGGTGGTCGAGCGCAGCGAGACCGGGTGGGGGCGGCCCAGAATGGCCAGGATTGCCAAGGCCAGAGCCATGCGAAAATCCATGAGCCCGCCGGAAGCGCGGCTTTGGCTGTCGCTGCGTCGCCTGCGCGCACAGGGCTTTCACTTTCGACGCCAGCACCCCCTGCTTGGCTATTATCTCGACTTCGTCTGCCTCTCGCGAGGACTGGTGGTTGAAGTCGATGGCGGTTCGCACGAGGGGCGCAGCGACTGGGATCGACGACGCGACGACGCCCTGTTGCAGGTGGGGTTGAAGACGCTTCGCATCCCGGCCGTCGATGTCAGGGATCGCCTGACAGATGTTGTGGACTTCATCTTACGCGAGCTTGAGGCGGCCGCCCCCACCCGGCCGCTGCGCGGCCCCCCTCCCCGGGACGGGGAGGGAGACTAAGGCGCTGAAGGACTGACGGCCCGCTCCTCAACCTGCGGCCATTCCAGCCGGTCGCGCGGCAGGGCTTCACGGCATTCGTCGCGCATGAAGGCCATCAGCTTCTCGCGGATTTCGCAGCGCAGGTCGAAGGCGACGCCGGCGGAGCGGGCGCTGGCCAGGCAGCGGACCTGAAGCACTCGTGCGGTGATGTCGGTCACCTGCATCACCTGGACATCGCCGTCCCACAGCTTGGACGCCTTGACGATCCCCTCGAACGCCGTGCGCAGCCGGTCGATCGGGGCTTCGTAATCGACGTAGAAGAAGGCCGAGCCGATCAGGCGGGCGTTCTCTCGCGTCCAGTTCTGGAACGGCGTCGAGATGAAGTAGGACAGGGGCAGGACCATCCGCCGCCAGTCCCACAGCTTGACCACCACATAGGTTGCGGTGATCTCCTCGACATTGCCCCACTCGTTCTCGACGATGACGGCGTCGTCCAGGCGGATCGGCTGGGTCAGGGCGATCTGGATGCCCGCGACCATGTTCGTCAGGATCGGCTGCAGGGCCAGACCGGCGATGATGCCGACCACGCCCGCCGAGGCCAGCAGGCTGACGCCCCACTGGCGGAAGCCGGCGATGGTCATCAGGGCCAGGCCCACGGTGACGATGAACAGGATCACCTTGGCCACCCGTTGCAGGATGCGGGTCTGGGTCAGGTGTTTGCGGGCGAGCAGATTGTCCTCGACGGCGATATTGTACCGCTTCAGGTGCATCACCGACCACATGTCCAGCAGGCCCGAGGCCAGCCAGCCCAGGGTCAGGACGAACAGGAAACGCAGCACTTCGCGGATGTCGGCCGACGGCGCGGGATCCATTGGCGAGACGGTCACGCCGATGCCGATGCCGATCAGGATCATCATGACCCGCAGCTTCTTGCGCGCCCGCTCGACCACGCCGCGCCAGAAGACGTCGCGGTTCTTCACCACCCGCCGCAGGATCATGAAGACGATCTTGTGCGCCACCCATCCGCCTGCGACGAAGCCGGCCGTCACCAGCACGATCACGGCCCATTCGGGCAGCCAGTCGAACCGGCGCCACAGGTCATGAATCTGGCGGGTCAGGGCGGTGATTTCAGGAGGCATGCGTAAGGGACGCATTGACGCCGAATGGGTTCCCGCAAAGCTTGGCGAACGGGGTTCAGCCCCTCGCCGTCTTCTCCACCAGATCGGCCAGGCGCTGCGCCGCATCGGGGATGGCGACCGAACGCGCCGCCGCCGACATGGCCGCCAGACGCCCCGGGTCGGACAGCAGTCCCTCCAGCGTCACCGTCAGGCCCTGAACCGTCAGATCATCCTCCAGCACCATCTCCGCCGCCCCGGCGTCGACCAGGGCCTTGGCGTTCAGGCGCTGGTGGTCGTCCATGGCGATCTTCAGCGGAATCAGCACCGACGGCAGGGCCGCGACGGCCAGTTCGGCGCAGGTCGAGGCGCCCGAACGGCCGACGACCAGATGCGCCTTGGACAGACGCTCGGCCATGTCGCGGAAGAAGGGCGCGACCTCGGCCTCGATCCCGGCCTCCAGATAGATCTGACGCGCGGTCTCCAGCGTCTCGGGCCGCGACTGCTGCTGCACCTTCAGACGACGGCGCAGGGCTTCCGGCAGGGCGGCCAGGGCGCGGGGCGTGGTCTCCGACAGGATGCGCGCCCCCTGGCTGCCGCCCGTCACCAGCACCTGGATGGGGCCGCCGTCGACCGGGGCCGCATAGGCGCGGTCGAACAGGGCGCGGATCTCGCTCCGCACCGGCGAGCCGACGACGTGCGACCGGCCCTGCACCCTGGCCGGCGCCCGCTCCAGCGTCGGGAAGGACGAGGCCACTTCGCCGACATAGGGGGCCAGGATGCGGTTGGTGCGGCCCAGGACGGCGTTCTGTTCGTGAATCACGGTCGGCCGCTGCGACGTCACCGCCGCCACCAGGGCCGGCGCCGACGGATAGCCGCCGAAGCCCACCACCACGTCCGCCCCCAGCCGATCGAAGGCCGCGCGCGCCTGCATCACCCCCTTGAAGATTTGAACCCCCGCCTTGATCAGGCCCAGCGGACCCGAGCCGGTCGCCGCATCCAGGGCCAGACGTTCCTCGGCCGGGAAGGCGTGGGCGTATTGCTCGCCGCGATGATCGGTCGCCAGCACCACGCGCCAGCCGCGCGCGGCCAGTTCACGCGCCAGGGCCTCGGCCGGGAACATGTGGCCGCCGGTGCCGCCGGCGGCGACGACGCAGAGCTGGGTCATGGGTGCGGTCTCCGAAAAACACCGTCTGAATAGTCTGAAACCCGGACGACAGGGAGCGGGATCACCGACGCCCTAGCGCGCCAGAACGATCTCGCAGCCCGGCGCGATCACGGCCTGAAGGGCGCCCGGCTTCTCGATCCGCACGGTCGCCCGCCGCACCCGCCGGTCCTCCAGACAGGCCCGCGCCAGCCGTTCGGCGAAGGTCTCGACCAGGCCCACATGGCCCTCGGCGGCGATGGCGCGCGCCGCATTGGCCACGGTCTCGTAGTTGATGGTGTCGCCCAGCCGTTCGATCGGCCGCGGCTCCAGCTCCAGCGTCACATCGATCACCAGCCGCTGCAGCCGCCCCTGCTCGTGGTCATAGACCCCGATCCCGGCCTCGACCTCCAGCCCGCGCACGAAGACGCTCAGCCGCTCGAAACGCAGCGGCTCGTCCGCCGGAAACGGCGTCACCTGAGAGGACTGGACCACGCGCTACTCCTGGATGTCGGGGGTGCGCCAGGCCAGGTGCTGGCCCCCGTCGACGGCGATCATCTGGCCCGTGACCATCCGCGCGTCAATGAGCCACAGCACGGCCTCGGCCACCGCCTGCGGGCTGCCGGGCGTCTGCAACAGGGTGCCGCGCGCCTCGGCGGCGAATTCCTCGGGGGTCTGGTGGATCGACGGCAGGGTCGGCCCCGGCCCCACGGCATTGACCCGGATGCCCGGCGCCAGGGCCTGGGCCAGGGTCCGGGTCGCCCACCACAGGCCGTTGCGCGACAGGCTGTAGGAGAAGAAGCGCGGATCCGGCTTCAGCACCTTCTGGTCCAGCAGGTTGATGATCACCCCTTCCACAGCCTGGGCGGCGAAGGCCTCGGCCAGCACCAGGGGCGCCCGCAGATTGGTCTCGACATGCCGGTCCCAGCTGTCGCGCGTCAGGCCGCCGACCCGGTCGTCCTCGAACACCGAGGCGTTGTTGACCAGCACCGTCAAAGGCCCCAGCGCCTCGACCGCCGCGGGAACCAGCGCCCGCACCTTGGCCTCGTCCGTCAGGTCCGCCTGCAACAGACAGGCCCGCCGCCCGAGGCCCGCGATCTCGTCGGCCAGGGTCCGGGCGTCCTCGCCCGACGCATGATGATGAATCGCCACGTCGAAGCCCGCCCGCGCCAGGGTCAGGCAGATCTCCCGCCCGATCCGCCGCGCCCCGCCCGTGACCAGGGCGACGCCCCGCGCCGGGGCGACGCCGGCGGGCGCCGCCGGGACTTCAGTCAACCCGACCGAACTCGAAGACGTTGAACGCCGCGATGACGGCGACGAAGCCGAAGATGATGCCGAGAGCCAGCATGGGATGCTCCTGTGTCTGATCTTCGATTAGAGCGGGACGGGGCGCGGTTCAAGCGGGGGCGGGTTTGGAATCATCGCTCCCTCATTACGGCCGGATTATTCAGCCAGCCGCCATCTGCGATGAGGCAAGCACATCCATGGATGGCAGTTAGATGCGGGTCGGCCGGCACGTGAACACGAAGACCGGTGCTGTTAGAAAGTTCGCGCGCTAGGCCCTCTAGGGATGCTCCTGCGCCAGCCAGAATGAAGCCTGAGTCAGAAATGTCGATCGACAACTCGGCTGGCGTCGCCTCCATAGCGCGTTTCGCCAGTTCTACGATATCGGAGACAGCTGGCGCGAGCGCGGCAACGGCTTCGGCGCTAGTGAACAGGATGTCGCGTGGCTTTCCGGTCGAGAGAGAACGGCCCCTGACTTCAACCGAAGACTTATCCATACGGGGCGTCGAGGCGGCACCGACAGCATCGCGGATGCGTTCCGCCGTCCAAGAGCCGATAAGAAGATCGTGGCGACGTCTACAATGGTCTATTATCAACTGATCCATTACTTCAGTGCCAGCTCTGGCAGCTTTAACATAGACTGCCCCTGACAAAGAAATGACTTCGACCTCCGCCAAGCTATCGGCCACGTTCAGCACCATTGCGGCTCGTGGGGTATCAACCGACGCGCCCGCCCCCACCGCGATTGCGAGGGGCGCATCGACAAACCCAACGCGGTTAAGGCCGGCCTTACGGAGAGCCTCAAGGATCATTCTGCGCTCATGCCCTGTTGCAGAGGCTGGCAGGCAAAAGAGCACGTCCTGACCACTAATCGCACGGGCTCCCCCAGCGCGACGCGCGAACTCCCGAATCAGTCTTGCAGCGTCGGGAACATCTGCAATTTTATCGGCTTGGAACGGCCACGCACCGGAGGCTTCTAGTGGCCCCTCCGCCAAGTAATTCGCCGCCTCTTGGCCATAGAGAAACCTGCCTCGCGGCTGCGCGACCACCAATGTAGGCTCGTCAATCACCACTCCCACGCCGGGTCGCGCGACCTGGGTGCGGCGCGAGCCGATGTTGAATGCGACCGAGCCCTTGCGCCCGTCCGACGGCTCTTTGATCAACTCGGCCTGGTCAAGGATCGATGCTTCAGGCTCGACCGACTCTGGTGTCGTCGCGTGCTCGGCACCAAAGCCCCCGACACCTAGGGCCTGAGCTTCGGCATGCGTCAATTCGATGCCCGTCAGGTCAGCGCCGAGGTAAAAATCAGCCGGATTGGCCCCCGCTAAGCGCGCCAGACTCACTAGATCGTCGCAGGGCGATCGAAGAAGATCGACGACTTTGTCTTGCCAGTCGGCCATATCAGGCTTGATCCGCCACAACGGAGATCAGCGTAATCGCAGCAAATCGATTGGACAAATCCCTTGATCCGAGCCCGTGGCGCAGCAGTTCGTCACGGATGAAGCATTCGGCGGCCACCTCATTGCGCCGGGACGACTTATGTTCCGGCAGATCCTTCAGCAGGCTCTTGTCAGTAATCTCGATATCGGAGATTAAAAGGTCCTCGCGCCGACATCGAACCTCGATCCTCACTGACGGTTCGATCAAATGGAGCTTGCCGACGTTGTCGTCGATTAAAGTGACGCGCGGTTCGTTGTCAGCGTCCCAAGGCGAGCCTTCCAGAGGGCCTGCCGTCTGAGATTCTATTACCCAACGATATTCGTCGTCAGTCGTCATTGACTGGCTAACTTTCATGGGGGCCTCGGCTAGAGTTTCCAACTCTCGACTGAGCGCCTTACGGTTGGACTTGCCTGCCCCGAGACCTAAGCTGGACTTGGCGCTGTTAATCCCCAGCATCAGCGACACCTTCGCGCCAAAGGATGTTTCGGCTTGATGCTGTCGGACGGTCCGCCCCTTGAAAGTAGCACCTGTCGATTTACGGGCAACAGACGACTTATCCACGCTCAACCCCTCGGCCTCGGGGATGACCAAGATTACCTCGGCCCGGCGCAGACCGAGCCGGAATGAAATCTTCATCCCGGGCTGATCACCGAGCCGACCTTCGCCAAAAGCTACGTGGGCGTGAAGAGTGGCGGTGCGCCTTGCCCCGTCAAACGCCTCATGCCAAGCGTCGACAGTTATGGCGTCCGAAAAGGCGCGTTTGCGATTGGTGATTGTCGACATCAAAGGCCTCTTGGCGATTCACATCGGATCGTGACACCACAAGTAGCAGTCGTCGACGGTAAGCTGCTAGTTGCGGCCTATAGATCAGCGTCGATGGGAATTGCTTATACGCGTACTCTCTTTCGTAAGATTGGCCCGTCCTCCCGCACAAAGCACTTCACCCCGGATTGCTTGAAAGTGGGCCTAACTCCTGGATGACGGCCGACGTCCGCCACTGACGCAACTCGGCCCTCGCCCC